>JAWXAN010000016.1 GCA_034439475.1 Candidatus Zixiibacteriota bacterium | reverse complement strand
GGGATCCCCCTGGGAGAACGGCTATGTCGAGTCGTTCAATGGTAAGCTGAGAGATGAGCTTTTGAATGGGGAGATCTTCTACACCTTGGCGGAAGCCCAAGTCCTGATCGAACGCTGGCGGAAGCATTACAACCAGCGCCGTCCGCACAGTTCGCTGGGCTATCGGACGCCAGCGCCGGAGGCGATCCAGCCCCCAAACCCATTGACTTTGGCTATTGCATGACTAACATTGGAAGTGGTACAACAAACGGGGGCAGGTCAAGATCACTTATGAATACTAACATGCAGAGGTCGACAAGGTATATTCCTTAGAGACAATGACCGTCCTGCTACCGCGCTTGAGCGGGCATTAGCGCTTCGCGCGAGAATGACCGTTCCATTTCGGTATCGGTGAACACCCCGTCTTTTCTGATGAGCTTGCCGTCAAACCAGATTTCACCTCCGCCGTATTCAGGGCGCTGGATGAGCACATTATCCCAGTGGATTGCGGACTGGTTGCCGTTATAGGCTTCATCGTAGCATTGGCCGGGGGTAAAATGGAATGAGCCTGCGATTTTCTCGTCAAAAAGAGTGTCTTTCATCGGATGCAGAATAAAGGGATTCACACCGATGGCAAATTCGCCGATATAACGGGCTCCTTCGTCGGTGTCAAAAACTTTGTTCAGCTTATCGACATTGGCATCGGCATGTGCCTTGATAATTTTGCCGCTCTCGAAGGTCAGGGTAATGTCATTATATACGACTCCCTGATAGAGAGATGGCGTATTGAAACGGATAGTACCATTAACGGAATCGCGCACCGGGGCAGTGTATACCTCGCCATCGGGTATATTGCGATGACCATCGCATTTGACGCAGTCAATTCCTTTGAGCGAGAAAGTCAAATCTGTTCCGGGTGATTTGATATGAACTTTATCTGCGGCAGTCATAAGGGCGTGGAGTTTGTCCTGGGCTTTGGACATTTTGTCATAGTCAGCGCAGCAGACATCGAAATAGAAATCTTCGAATGCTTCCTGCGATGTTTGTGCAAGTTGGGCCATGGCATTATTAGGATATCTGAGAACAACCCACCGCGTGCGTTTGACACGCTCTTCCAGATGGACGGGTTTGTAGAAAAGGGTGTTGTGCTTGTCCATTTGTTTGGGATCAATGTCGGCAAGGTCAAAGGGGTTGTCTGAACCGCGCAAGCCCATATAGCAGTCTGCTTTCTGCATTATGTGCATATGCAGATCGGCCTGCTTTTTGAACTGCTCGTCTTTGGCAGAGCGAAGCCACTGACGAAGTATCGATTCATCGCTGTAGTACCAAAAGACGACCACACCTTTCTCGGTAGCATGGCGAATCACCTGTTTACCCAGTTCGAACGTTTCTTTTCCTTTAATCTCAAGGTACAACGTTTCGAGCGGCTTCATTTCAAGAGAATAATCAACTAGCTGTTTCGCAAGGATTTCGTTTCGCTTATCTTTCATTGTCATGCCTCATAATACTAAACTGTCTTTTGCGATTTATATTGTCACAGAAGATAGCAGGAGTCGAGACGGTTGGCAAGTAGGCTGTGTGATAATGCCGAATATGGCTGGTGGTGACTAATGCCAATTGATTTTCTCTATTCAAATATAGGCCGCGGGCATGCCTTCTATCTGGATGAAATCATCGAAGCGCTAAAGTCCGGGTCTAACTTACAAAGCGTCGGGGAGGTTCGTGATGTGTTTACCGTGTCGCATGGTACATCCCGTTTGGCATGGCGGTTTGCCCGAGTGCTCTATACACGTGGTTCGTCCGGGGGAGTTCTGGGGAAAGTGTATTCCAAGCTCAGAAAATCCTCAGACTACAATAATCCGAACTCTGCGCTTAAAGTGCTCAGCAGAGACATTGTGGCACAATATCGAGATTCGTCGACTCCCCTTGTTGTCGACCATCCAATTTTAGTCGGCATTCTCAAGGGACGCAAAAACACAATTTACCAGCATGGAGAGCTTGTGGTGCCAGATGAAGCATGTGTCAGGGGTGCGTCGTTGGTAATAGTTCCAACAGCAGAATGCGCTCAGCGATTCATTGATGCCGGCTATGACTTGTCCTCAGTACTCGTATCAGGACTTTGTATCGAGCTGTCGCTTGTTAAACAAGCTAAAGGGGCGTTTACGAGACGAATTGAGAGAATCAAGAACACAGAATATTTGTCCGGAGGGTTTTTCTCATCGGGGGCCGAACCAAAGCAACATGTACACTCACTTATTGCGGCCGTTGAATCCTCGGTAGCGGCTGGAGGACGGGCGATATTATTCGCTACAGGAGGTGGACAACTGGAGAAAGCGGCGTTGAAGACCTTTGGAAGCAGGGTCAAAGTCATACATGGGTCATCCGAGGAGGAACACAATATTGACAGTACATTGGCTGAAAAAGAGACTCTTGTTCTCGCCATTTACACAACTCGCCAAGAAGAGAATGAACTTGTCGCATCCATGTTCCCGTATTTGGACTATTTCGTCGCGCCATCGCATGAGCGCACAAACTGGAGCATAGGGCTCGGGCTTCCCATATTCATGCTTGAACCGTCAATTGGTTCGTTTGCTCCTCTAAATCGCGCCCTTGCTGAAGCGCGCGGTGTCGGCATTGCCATCAATCAGACTGCCGCGCCGGATTTTGGCAGTATGCTGGCTGATTTTCGGCAAAGCGGGCGATTGTTGGAAATGTCACAGAACGGATGGGGCAGAGATCGAATAGACGGCTTTTCCTGTATCGCGCAGAGTCTTACAAAGCGACACACCTGACCATTAACAATCTGACGAATTATTTCGTCGAACTACAAATTCGTACGCCAGCTACTTAATAATAACAAATTTGCCAATCTGATTTCGACCTTCGGACTCGATGCTATAGTAATAGAGACCTGACTTTACGGCCTGAGTGTTTCGCGTAACAAGGTCCCATGAGTGCTGTTGGGAGGTCGGTCCGCCATCGGGGAAGTTGTGGTCCAGCTCTCTCACCAAATCTCCGTCAAGTGAAAAGATTCTGATAGTGCAAACACTCGGCAAGTTTGCAAAATAAATTCGCCTGCTTCGCTCTTTGGTCTGTGTGAGGCCGCGATTTTCGAATCCATCATCCGCATATTCGCCATCGGAACGATAGGGATTAGGGTACACATACGCATCAAGTGAATATGCCACGACTGAGTCCGATGATGTCTGCGGAAATTCGCGGATCATATTGTCGACAGGTTTGGTTTCAAGCGACGGAACCCCACTGGCGGCCGAGCCGAAATCGAATGCGGTCACGGCGACATAATAGGGAACTGTCGGAAGTATACTGTCGTACACATATTGGTACTCAAAATATTTGGGTAGTGGCCGGTCGTAGTCATAGATGACATCGTCTTCAGTCCACTTATTCGGATCAAGTCCGGGAAACGGTGCGTCCGGAAAGACTTTGTGAATGCCTTGAGTTGAACCCAAATCAGATGAGTTATAATCCTGAGAGGCGAAGAAGTAGTATTCATCGCCGATATTTAAAGGGTTTTCGCGGGTATACACTAATGGATTAAAATTGGAATCGTTATATTCAGCTCTGTAAACTTCTAAGCTTCGCGGGTTTCCTTCCTGAATCCATGTAGGGTCTCCATTCGAGAGCAGTTCAAACCGAAAACGGTTGTAATTTTCTCGGTCATAGGAACTGAGCAAGGCAAAGCTTGTGTTGCGGTCATCGAGAGCGGCATATACGCGATACCCTTCAAAATCAATCAGACCGGCAAGCGGATCGGCAATCTGTTCAGTGTAGTAACCGTTCCAGCGGATAGTCAGCTTTCCGTCGCTGGGCACGACATGAATAAAAGGTTTCTGCGGCGGGCCATCGGTACGAAAGTCGGCGACACCATCCCCCTTGTACCACATCGTATCATCGTTGCACATGCGATATTCGCCAAAATAACCATCGTTGTCGGTATCATAGCCAGGGTTGTCATACACCCATTCCGCCCATCGAGCGTTGAGCGCAAAATTAGAAAAATCCAAAGATTCATAAAACGTCCATGGATAACTGAAGGCAAAGAAATTTTTGTAATCGTTCGGATTTTGGTGAACATTGGAGCCGCCGACGAGAGCAATTGTGAACGAGGCCGTAGAACTAGGTGGGAGGTTAAATGGTCCAGCCGAGACAAGATAATAATTGCGTCCACCAGCGGTCACCTGGGCGGCGTTTGAGGGCGGGGGCTCCCATCCTTCGAAGGACTTGTTTATCCATGTTGTGAGTTGATCGTAGTCGTGCTCTTTGTGCGAGAGATAGTAGTAGGCAGTTACATCGTTAGATGAAAAACGATCGAATGGCACAAGGAACCCGCGGAATGGCTCTGTCAGTGTTCCACGCAATCTCGGGCCATATCCGTACGACCACCAGTTGTAGTTAATAATCGAATTGTCCGTTGGCTTTTTGAGGAAACTAACTCCGAAAGCCGACAGCGAGGCATTGATTCCCCATGAATTTCCACTGGGATCGCCATCGATATCCATGGCATACGCAATATTGACCGTGTCCTGAAGATCACATCCCTCGGGCGCCGGATACGATTTGAGGAAGCCGACTGCGTCATCGAATTTCAGTTCTGTCGAATCAACCCGAATGTTGAGTGTTTGGACAATACCAATATTATAGAAACCGACAAATGCGTCCTTGATATTCTTGCCGCTAATATTTTCTATTGTGTAATCAATCATTATGAAGTCATCAAGGTGGCCAGCGCTCCAGGTATGAGACCTCTGGGTGACCCGTATGCCAAGCGGAACGTGCGGGCGAATGTCAAACCAGGGGCCGGGGGAAAAGGCCGGAAACGTATCAGTGTATGTGGCGGTAATATCGAGATCAGAGATAGCATCCGGCGAAAACCGGCTGTCAGTCACGTCTGTCGATAAATATTTGAATTGACCGAGGGCGCCCTCCTCCGGAAGCGTCTCCCACCGTGTATGAGTAACCAGTGTGTCGACTCCTACTACGCCGCCGATAAGCATTGACCCTTGGAGCATGAACCGTGTGCCGCTTCCCTTTGGGTAGACCGCACCCGTTATTTTCTCCCCGGTATACGGATCCTTGATGGTAATGCCCCGCCCGAATGGAACAATAAAGAATTCGCCAAGCCCGACATTGCCTCTATTGTCAAGCGTCAACTGAACTTTGTTCTGGTTATGGACTGTTGCAAGCACAGTTGGCAAAACGGCAGCGTTGGATTGAGACTGCCATCGCTGACGAACAATTTCTACCGCAGAATTAAATACTATCGTATCTATGGGAGCTTCAATAATATATTCATTATCCATTCCGTGCTCTTGCGCAGAGGTAAATGAGAAAACACAAAGCATAAGGATAAGTTTCGTAATAAGGGAGAACAATCGTTGGTGCATGGTCGTGTATATCCGAGGTGTAAGGGAGTGTTAACGTATGATAGTGAATTTCCCGATTTGGTGTTTGTCCCTGGATTCGACGACAAAATAATATATGCCGGATACAACTTTTTGTGTGTTACGCGTGACCATATCCCAGGTTTCATGCATCGAGGACGGCCCGCCATCGGGAAAGTTGTGGTCAATCTCGCGTATGAGGTCACCGTCTATCGAGAATATTGAAATGGTGCACACACTCGGCAGATTAGCAAAATGAAGCCTGCCGCTCCTGTCTCCAGTTTGGTTAACGCGTCTGCTTTCATAGCCGTCCTCGACATATCCGCCATCGCTTCGGTATGGATTCGGGTAGACATACGCATCCAGATCCAATGCCTCGACGGTGTCCGCTGATGTCTGTGGATACTCGGTAATCGAGTTTGTTGTGGGACTTGTTTCCAGCGATGCAAGACCAACAAGCGGTGAACCAAAGTCGAATGCGGTCACTGCGATAGTATAGGGGATGGAAGCGAGGAGATCGCTCAGCACTATTTCGTACGTGTAGTATTTTGGCAGAGGAACACCGAATTCGGTTGTAATATCATCAGGCATCCAGAGCTTCGCATCTGCTCCCGGGTTTACGGCAGCAGGATATACCCTATAAATCCCAGTTGAATCATCAAGAGCCGAACTATTGAAATCCTGAGCCGCAAAATAATAGAGTTCTCCATTAGAAGTAAGCGGGTTAATCCGCGAATAGACAAGAGGATCAAAGAGCGAATCGGCATAGAGCAACCGCAGGGAGTCGATTGTGAACGGTATTTCCTCAAGTGTCCAGGCGCCGCTATCAGGGCGGACTAACCGCCAGCGAAAGCGATTGTAATCTTCGACATCGTACGATGCCCTGAGCGATAGGCTTGTCTTTCGCTCATCAAGTCCTGCGTAAACTCGATAGCCCTCATAATCCACCTCCTGCAAAAACACATCTTTTGTTGTTTCAGAGTAGAATCCATTCCATCTGACAGTCAGTTTGCCTTCCTGTGGAACTACTCTCACTCGCGGCGCAGGCGGCGGGCTGGCGCCTCTAAAATCGGGCACTCCGTCGCCCTCATACCAAAACGTATCGGTCTCATTGCAGATGCGAAACTTCCCCGAATAGAGATCACCATCAGTGTCAATGCCCGGATTGTCATACACCCATGAAGCCCAGCGAGAATTGAGCGCAAGATTTGAGAAATCAAGTTCATTATAATACGGCTGTGGGTTTTCGTGATTAAAGCTGGCGATGCCGGCGGTACTCTGATGAAGATTGGTTCCACCTACGAATGCAAATGACAGTGGCAGAGACTGTCCCGGGTCAATGTCAAACGGGCCAAACGAGAGGAGATAACGGGTGTCAAAGCCATCAGCCATATCCTTGGCCTCTGGGGGCGGGTATGACCAACCGTCGAAGAAATGATTCTTCCCGGTAAAGAGAAGATCGTAGTCGAATTCTTGTTTTCGCATCATATAGTATTTGTTCGCGTCCCCGGTCGGAGTTCCGAGCCGGCCTCCGAAGCTCCTGAATGGTTCTTCACTTGTACCCAGACGGCGGGGGCCAAAATCGAGCCTGTCATCGGTGTAGTTTGTTATCCACCAGTTGAATGAGTAATTAATTGAATCAGACGGGGTTCGTACAACCCGAACACCTACGGCATTTCTTGCCGAGCGAAAATCCCAATCGCCACTCTCCGGATCGCCGTCGTTATCTGCCGTCCAGGCGATATTCACTGTGTCAATGAAACCGCAGCCTTCCGGAGAAGGATGGGTGCGATAAAAACCCACCATGTCGTCATCCCAACCGATTGGTCCCTGTCGTGTCGCATGCCAGACGTCGCCGTCGACCCAAATACCCATATACACTTTTCTCAGGCGCTGCTGTCCGATATTTTGGATTTCATAATCGAAAAGCACAAAATCGTCTGCGTATTCATAGCTCCACGCCATAGATCGCTGATTGACTTTGATGTTGAGCGGTTTGTGAGGACGATTGTCAAATGGATCAATTCCTGCAAGCGTGATATTGTCAATTTTGTCGGTGTATGCACATATGATATCCTCTTCCGACACCGCCTTCTCTGAGTAGTAATTACTCGCCAAATCAATTGAACGATAAATAATCCCCGGGCCACCCACTTCGGGAAGCAGTTCATCGCTGACGTAGAAATCTTCAGAGCCTACCGAAACCAAGGTATCACGTCCGACTACCGCCCCTATCCAGAAAGCAGCAACATAGAGGTAGAGGACGTCGCTGTTTTTGGGATACACACAGGAAAGGATTTGCTCCTGAGTCAACGGATCAAAGAAAGTCTCGCCAAATGTCCCGATTGTGCCATTATTAGTAATGGCGAGCTGCATATTCCCCCGTGTGTGAGCGGTCGTAATTACAATGGGGTCAGCGGTAGAAATAGCCGGAATGTGTCTCTTTGACACCTTAGGGTTCCCAATTGGTTCTCTGGATTGGGCCAGAGCGTCGTTTCTATACCCAAGTATATGAATTAGTAGTACACAGAGAACCTTAAATGTAAATGACCATCCGCGCATAATTATTATTTGGAATACCTCACGAAGTATCCGAAAACTCTCCTTGTCGGCTTCAGGTTAGCCCCCGAGGCGGCCACAGACTGAGCAGGCTATTGTAGTGCATACAATTAAGCTATCGTGAGGCAAATTTGCAAGGGGATTCAGTGGTGAAAGCACAAACGCCGATCCAAAAGATTGGGTATTCGCAATCAAATCAGGCCAATGTCCTAACACAAGTACTGAATGAAAAAGTGGTGACTGAATCTTCAGTCACCACTTAAAATCACAAAATCAGCGATAAAAAACTTAGAGTATAATCACGAGTTTACCGAGCTGCATATCACCAGTTTCGAGATTCTCAACAGACCAGTAGTAAAGCCCAGATGCCACCTTTTGCGTATTTCGGGATATAAGGTCCCATGTGTCGTGGTTATGGAGCGGATCGGAAATGTCAATATTGTGGTTAATTTCACGAACCATATCGCCATCAAGAGAGAAGATTCTAATGATACAGCGGGACGGAAGATTGGCGAAATTGATGATCCTGAGGCGATCAGTCACTACCGCATCGGAAGAGGTATTCTGACGCTCGTAGTAATCATCAAGATAGGCGCCGTCTCCCCTGTAGGGGTTGGGGTAAATAAAAACCTTGCCGGAGCTATCACTGGCATTGTTAACGCCGAAGGCATAGGTATTGGCAGGTGACAGAGTAATCGATGTCTCAAGAGGTGGAAGTCCAGACTTAGGAGATCCATAATCGAACGCTGTTACATTAATCCAGTACGGTACAGATGACTGTAGATTTTTAAGGGTGAATTCATATTCATAAAATTTGAAGAGATTGTCCTTAGTAAGGTACAGATCGCGCTCGTTATTAGGGATGGAATCAATAATCAAATAATTCTTCGGCGGTTTTGGCGCGTTCGGATACGTCTTATGGATTCCATTAGGGTTGGAGAGGTCAGATTGATTGAAATCCTGGGCAACAAAATAAACTGTGGAGTCGACGCCGCCATGGTTAAACCTGAACGGGTTGTTTCTCGGATAGTCAAGTGGATGCCAAGTTGAATCACTGCTTGAGTCTGGGGCGTAAAGCGTTCTGAGCTGAGCGAGGGTAAACGGATTAGCCTTGAGGACGTAATTGCCGACAATTGCATCATAATCATACCGATTATAATCTTCTACGTCGAAGGAAGCTACAAGAGAGTAGCTGGATGACCGATCATCCCGACCATAGTAAATTCGATATCCCTCAAAATCCAATCCGGAACCTCCGGCGGTCTTAGCGAAAACATCAATGGCATTCTCCGTGACTGCGCCGTTAAATCTGATGATAATCTGGCCAAAGAATGGCTCTACACGCTTCGACGGAGCCGGGGGCGGCGATGCTCCCTTGAAATCAGGAACGCCATCTCCTTCATACCACGTTGTGTCAAGTCTGGTGTAATCATAATTGTCTACATAGTAACCTGTGTCAGGACTGGCCGAGGTATCTATGACAAAAAAAGAATCAAGAAAAACCGAGTCGAGCGGGCAAACCCGGAATTTACCGAAGACGCTATCGCCATCGGTATCAAAACCGGGATTGTCATAAATCCAAGACGCCCATGTTGCATTTAATCCAAGATCTGAAAAATCGAGATTCTCATAGAATTCCTGAGGTTTATAGCTGTTGTCAAGATTTTCAGTATAATTATCCGCTTTATAATGAATATTCTCACCAGCCATGTATGAAAGCGATAAGGGAAGGGTCTGGCCCGGATCGATATCAAAAGGACCGAAAGAGAGAAGATAGCGCGTATCAAATCCCTTAGATACAGGACCAGAAATTTCTGGCGGAGGATAGGTCCAAATCGGATCCAATGGACTAATATCGGCAGTGAACGCCTGGTCGTAATCAAATTCGCCGTTACTTAGGAGAGCATATTTATTTCGATCCCCTGCCGGAGTCCCAGTTCCTCCGTGACCCAGGTCTCTGAAAGTAGCCTTTCCCTGTGGACCAAAGTCCAACTGCGCATTACCATTACTAACCCACCAATTGAAAGAAACGTTCAACGAATCGGAAGGCGTTCTTACTACTCGCAAAGCGGTAACATGGGGCACAGGCGCTGATGGAGGGCTCAACTCATTGAAATCTCCGTTGTTGTCAAGAATGAAGGCAAGATTCACCGTATCGAGGGCGGGGCAAAGGTCGGTGTTTCCATATTGCGCCTTTATTGTGTCGAGAAATCCGCATAAATCATCGGCTGAGCCACCAAGCGGAGCGCCTCGACCGCCGACATCGGCATCAACATAATAACCCATATAAACCTTACGAAGGCGCTGGGTACCAATATTCTTTATAGCATAATCAAATAATACGATATCCTCGGCATAGCTGTATGACCAGGAGAACGATCGCTGGATTACTTCAATATTTAGTGGACGGTGAGGACGAGCATCTATTGGATCGCTGCCTCCGCAAGACACGCAGGTGTCGTAATATACCGCAATATAGTCCTGCTCGGACACAGCCCCATTAAAGGCTGCTTTACTGGGATCCAGGGTTGATCTGAATTTCAGATTGCCAAGCGGAGGTGACTCGGGGGCAAATTCTTCCGTAGTCCCGGCCCATCCGTCGGCTGCCGTTGAGACAAGTGTGTCGCGTCCCAAAATTGCGCCAATCCACAACAGGCCGGCGAAGAGATATTCGTTGTTCGAGCCCTTAGGATATTCACATGACGGAAGCTGCCGTCCTGTGAAACAGTCGTTGCGCGATCCCTTTATATACCCATTGCCAATACTACCATGGTTATTTATTGTCAGAGCAATCTTGCCAATATTGTGAACGGCTTCGCAATACGCAGGGGCCGCAGCGGAAAATGGTTGTGCTCTTTCTGTTATTTCGCCTGAATTTCTTCCGGAAGCAGTACTGCCAAAACACAATACAACAGCAAGGCTTGCTATCAGAAAACGTAACTCTATTCTATGCATATTCTAAACAACCCTCAAATAATAATGTTTCAGCCGATCTGAGTATATCTTTTTGACGCACTCCTGTCAAGGATTGTTCGAAAAAAAAGTGAATTTGTGAGCGATTTCGGCAGGTAGGGCTGAATGAAGACAGATCGCCAATACAGGGCAATCCAGTATATACTCGAGATTGACGAAGACGAGGCTTATCGCGGTAGTCCAGATTTTATATTCACTTCAGAATCACAATAAAGCCGTCATTGTCGGAGTCGCAGATTCTGCGTTCAAAAAGAGGATAGATTTCGGCCGATATTGGTCCATGCCTCTTTCTATTTGACGAGCAAATAAGCCAACTAAGTCGACAAAAAAAGACCGGCTGACATTTCAATCAGCCGGTCGAACATAAACTAAAATAAAAGGAAAATTATTCAGGCTTCTCGAATGAATTCGCCGGAACTTGACCGTTTATGACTACATCGGACATGTCGATATTGCTGTACTTTTGACCATCTTTGGTTATTGTCGAACCCACGAATATCTTGACTCCATTAAATTCACCGATTCGTGTATATGTCTCTTCGAGCTGTCCCGGACCCATCATTGTTTCACCCCAATAGGAGCGGGCGATGACTTGATTGTTGCTCCGGCTTACTCCGAGACGGCAGATAGTTTCGCCGCTCTTGCTCAAAATTGTTACGTAGTCAACAGGCGAATCATCGACTTTGCCTGAGCCATCGTAAACGGCCTGGTATGACGGATTGTCGGACTGGCGGAAGATATTTATAATTTTGCGGGCTTCCTCTTTATCATCTTTAACCAGGTCATCTTCTGTTTTAGCCATGAGCCCAGTCTGTGATGACTGCCAGCCGGCGTTGCCATTGCGGACATCGTACATTTTCTGTCCGAAAGCGCTTACGACCTGACGGCTCTTGCCGGGGAAGACTTCAACCGATTCCAACCCAAGCGGTATTTCACCTTGCGGTGTGGTCACGGTAACTGTGCCCTTCATCGAAATAGAGTTGATCTTTTTAAATTGATCAAGGCCGCCGTGAGCCTTGACAGCCTTATCAAGAAGTTCTTTCCCTTTCGACATATTCTCGGGAGTAACAGCCAACTCTTTTTTTTCCTCGCCTGACGGAATAGTGACATCTAATGTTGTGATGGCTCCGAGTCCAAGTTGATCGAGGGGCATCTCGAAATCTTTCCCTTTTCCAACGACAAGGATATTCATTGCGTCTGTACGAAGATTCTTCTTGGCCGTCGCGATAACATCGGCCGATGTCACTTTTTCGACTTCGGCTTTTTGTCTGAAAATCAGATCATCGGGAAGCTTATAGAAATCATAGGTCATGAGGCGGTTGATGACTTCTCCTTTAGAATCAAAATTGAAGACAAATGAATTGAGATACCCGTCTTTGCCCATCGCCATTTCTTCGGGGGTTGGAGCATCGGTTTGAATTCTTTTAATCTCTTGCAGCATAACTTTGATGGCCTTGGCAGTAGTTTCCGATTTGGTTCCGACGTAATTATAGAAGACGCCCGGGTAAGCGATATTCGCCGTGTACACACCGAAGGTTGAATAGGCGAGTCCTTCTTTCGAACGCACGGTATTAAATAGACGGCTGCCGAAGCTACCACCCAGAATATTGTTCATGACTATGCGCGCGGCATAGTCCGGGTCGGACACAAGTCCGCCGATATGACCGATGTATATGTTGGACTGATTGACATCATCCTTGCTGACATAATACACTTTGCTCTCGTAGGTATAGTCAACAGTCGGCGGAGGCGGGACAGGTGTGCTCCCCTTTTGCCAGGCGCCAAAATGCTGTTTGATTTTATCAATCATCCCGGCCTTGTTGATATCACCCCAGACTGCAATCTGGATATTTTCCGGCTTATAGTATGTCGCGTGGAATTGAACCAAATCGTCACGCGTGATAGCTGAAATTGACTCATATTCCGTCTGACGGGCGTAAACTGATTCAGCGCCATAGATAAGTTTTGAGAATTCTCTTGATCCGATATCCTGCGGGTCATCATTGCGCCGTGAGATTGCCGAACGGTTATTGACCTTTGCCAGATCAATTTTATCTTCGTCAAATACTGGCCTCTGAAGAACCTCAGAGAGGACTTCGAGGCCCAAGTCGGTGTAATCAGTCAGGACATTGACCGAGGCATTGCCTGAGAGGAGCCCGATGCCCGTCTCGACGCTTCCGCCAACCGCTTCAAGCGCGGCATCGATTTCATCCCCTGTCCATTTTTTGGTACCGCCAGTGCGAAGGACTTCGCCACAAATTCCTGCGAGGCCAACTTTGTCGGCAGGCTCAAGATACGAGCCGGCGTTGACTCGCACGGACATGTTAACGACCGGTAGGGATTTATCTTCAAGCAGGTAGAGGCGAATGCCGTTGTCGAGGGTGACTCGTTCTACCTGAGGAATGACCATATCGTTCAGTTTCGGGAATTTTATTTTCTTCACATCCTGGGCTGAAAGGCTGGCGGCAACCAAAGCCAGCGCAAGCAGACCAAATGAAGCCTTCAACATATTTGTTTTCATTCTGATGCTCTCCTTCTATTAGCTCTGGCTGGGGTTGGACATAACAACCACTCGATTGTTTTTGGTGAAATATTCTTTGGCGACTCGCTGGATGTCTTCCGCGGTCACGGCATTAATGCGGTCAAGCTGATGGAAAAGCTCTCTCCAGTCGCCCCAGATCTGTTGGAATGTTGCAAGTTGTAAACCAAGACCTTGATTATTATCAAGCTCATTAATAAAGCTGGCCTTTGCACGAGCTTTGATCTCACCTACTTCTTTTTCAGTGAGAAGTGTATTCCGGAGCTTTTCTACCTCGGCGAAAATCTCCTTTTCGCATTCCTGATTGGTTTTTCCCTTTGACGGAAAGGCGTAGACCAAACTCATGGTAGGATATTTATCGCCAGGAAAGCCGGAGAGCGCTCCTATCTGAATTGCGGCCTTTTTCTCTTTGATAAGATTCTTGTAGAGGAGCGAGGTTCGGCCGGAACCAAGATAGTCAAGCATGGCATCAATGGCGGCTCGATCAGGATGTGTTCCTTCGGGGATATGCCAGCCAGCTACATAGACCGGCTGTGAAGGGTCTTCCAGTTCCATTCTCCTCTCGCCCAACTGAGGCGGTTCAACTGAGGCAATTCGTTCAGGAGCGGGGCGATAGGGGATTCTCTCCCAATATTTTTCAGCGAGTTTGAAGACCTGCTCGGGCTGGACATCTCCGACAACACAGACAATCAAGTTAGAGGGACTGTAATATTTCTTAAAGAAAACATCAGCTTCCGCGCGAGAATAATATTGAATATCGGACATATGTCCCACACCGGGGACTCCATAAGGATGGCTCTTGAAGGCTAAGCCAAGGAACTCTTCGATGAGACGGCCAATCGGATTTGACTCAGTTCGCATGCGACGCTCTTCGGCGACAACATCGCGCTCTTTGTACATTTCACGGAAGACCGGATTTAGGAATCGCTCAGATTCCATTGCCATCCACAATTCCACCTTATTTGATGGCAAACTGAAAAAATATGCGGTCTGATCGTTGGAAGTGAAGGCATTGAGTCCAACTCCGCCCTCGCGCTCGACGACATTTCCAAACTCGTTGGGGATGACATGCTGGTACGAGGCTTCGCGGGCCGAATCATATCGGGCATTAAGTGCCTGGACTTTCGTCGAGTCGGTGAAGCGCCCTTTGTTGCGCTCGGAGCGAAGAAGCATAAATAGCGAGTCCTCGATTTTGATGGCTTTGAGTTCGCGGTTGATATCTTTGGTCCCGAGAGTGGTTGTTCCTTTAAAAGCCATGTGCTCAAACATATGGGCCAAGCCGGTATATCCTTTGGGGTCATCGACCGAGCCGACATTGGCCCATGTTGCAAATGAAGCAACAGGCGCATCGTGACGCTCCATCACCAGGACTTTCAGTCCATTTTTCAGGGTCCGCTCGTGGACGCCTTTTTCGAGTGTCGAAAAATCAAAACCGTGCGTCGAGCCCACAGTCAAAGTTGAGAAGCCCGCTATTGTGACAAGCAGACAAAGAGTTCTCAATCTCATCACTACCTCCATGGTTTATCCAGTTAAGTTATTTACGCCAAGAATTAATACCGGATTTAGGTCTATGTCAAGCTGTTCGAGTCCCATTGCCAAAGCTATCGTTTCGATTAAAGCATATCCAGTTGGCTTTTTAGGCCAAATTGTGCGCGAAAACGGCTTAAAGTTGCTAAAAAATGAGGAGATTATAAATTTTGATAAGTACTAATGCAGTGGGTATACCAGCCATGAGTCCGAGAACTGGATGGAAGGAGAGGGCTGTGGTATGAACCTGCAAAACATTGCGTGCGACAGCGACTATTCGCTCGAAAACTTTTAACCTGAGCCAGCCGACAGTAATGTATGGTGTAGGTCCGTCGACTTTACCACCAACTGATGAGTTTTGGCTTTCGCGTGTGGAGCATGTTGTCGTTTCTCGGTATTACCCGTGCGGTAATACCTAATCGGCCAGACTCCTTACACGTTATTTCCCCGTGATAGGAATAAATTCCCTCATTTGTAACCTGCTGAGGATCGCTCCCGTTAAGATTTGCCCCGACAGCGGCCATATCAAGAAACTCTTCCTGAGTGTCAATGGGACCAGAGACAATCTCCACACGAATATCTTCGGGCTTTATCGCTCCGAGGCGGACATGGAGGGTAATCGGAATTTTCTGTCCGACTCTGGCAGTTGGGCCGATCGCAGGGAAATCTATATCGGTGATTTCGATGGAGTTCCAGCTATGACTGACGCGATCAAACCATGAGGAAATTTCTTTTGTCATGGAAAATTCCTGTGCGGTTAACTTTTGTTCGGCGCGCAATGCAGGAATGTAAAAATGATTTGTATAATCCATTAGCATTCTCTGCGCTGAGAACCGCTGACCAGCCATGTGAATTGCTGCTTTCATCTTTGTCACCCAGCCTTTTGGGACATCGGAATCATTGCGGTTGTAGAACAACGGAATTATTTCACGCTCAAGAGTATTATAGAGCGATTCAGAGTCAAGGTTGTCTTGCACGTCGAGATTGTCATATTCTTCGCCATTTCCGATTTTGAAGCCAGTTTGTTCGCTATAGCCTTCAACCCACCAGCCGTCCAGAATTGAAAGATTCAGACCGCCATTGAGTGCGGCTTTCATTCCGGAGGTGCCCGAGGCTTCCTGCGGGCGGCGAGGATTGTTTAGCCAGACATCGGCTCCCTGCACAAGGTATCGCGCGATATTGATGTCGTAATCTTCAAGGAAAATTACCCGCTGACGAAATCTCGGGTCGCTCGAATTGTCTATGACTTCTTTAATGATTTCTTTTCCCGGGTTGTCAAGCGGGTGCGCTTTTCCGGAGATAATTACCTGTACCGGCAATTCTTCGTTGTTGAGTATGGCATTCAAACGCTCGAGATTGTGAAATATAAGATCGCCTCGTTTGTAGGTGGAGAATCTGCGGGCAAAGCCTATCGTTAAGGCATGCGGGTCAAGCAGTTGATCGGCCTGTTCGAGGTCGGCGTATGATGCGCCGCGTCTCACAAGCTGCTTTTTCAGAAGTTTCCTTGCAAAGAAGACAAGCCGCTCGCGGCGTCTGTTATGAACTCGCCACAATTCGATATCAGGAATCCTGTGGGCTTTTTCCCAGATTTCAGGCGCGCCTGGTCTTTCGGTGAATTTGGGACCAAAATACGATTCAAAAAGCTCATTCATATCATGGGAAATCCACGACGATGGATGCACACCGTTTGTAATAGACTTTATCGGAATTTCCTCGCGGGGCAAATCGGGCCAAATATTGTGCCACATCTTTCGGGAGACCTGACCGTGAAGTTCCGAAACGCCATTACAGAAAGCGGAAAATTTTAGAGCAGCGACGGTCATCCCGAAATGCTCGGACTCATCTTCTGGGTTCACCCGGCCAATTGATAAAAATTCTTGCCAACTGATTCCAAGTTGTTTAACTGTCTCACTGAGATATCTGTTTATCAATACCGGATCGAATTTCTCGTTACCAGCAGGGACAGGAGTGTGAGTCGTAAAAATGGACGTCGACCACACGAAGTGGCTTGCCTCTTTGAACGAAAGCTTGCGGCTCTCCATGAGTCCGCGTATCCGCTCAAGGGTCAGGAACCACGAGTGTCCTTCGTTTGAGTGGTATATTGAAGGGGAGATATCTAAGGCCCGCAGAGCCTTGATTCCGCCTATACCGAGGACAATCTCCTGACGAATGCGAAGGTCTTTATCGCCGCCATAGAGTACCGAGGTGATATCGCGCGCACGGGCTGAATTTTCCTGTAGGTTTGTATCGAGGAGGTAGAGCGGCATTAGCCCGACTACAACTTTCCATATTTGCACTTGTACCGGCATGCCGTCCAACGTTAGTCCAATCCGGATTGGAGTTCCGTCCGGACCTTCGACCAACTTTACGGGCATGTGATACCAGTCATTTTTCTCATATCGTTCAAGCTGCCAGCCGTCGTTGGAGAGTGACTGCCTGAAGTAACCGTCACGATACAGTAGCCCGATGGCTACCATCGGAAGACCTAAGTCCGAGGCTGATTTCAGGGTATCGCCCGAGAGTACACCCAGGCCGCCTGAATAAACCGGCAAGCCAGTATCAAGACCGTATTCTAATGAAAAATAGGCGATTGTTTGTTTTTCGAAATCGCCGTATTTGAAGTGAAACCATTTCTTACGGCTAAGATAATCCTGGTACTTCTCGTAAACCTTGTCGAGGCTTGAAAGGAAGCCGTCGTCGTTGGCAGCTTTTTCAAGCTTATGTTGGGCAAGTCGTGCCAGCATTTCAACAGGATTCTGGTTGCAGCGCTCCCACATCTCGGCATCGAGGCGAATGAACAGGCGCACGATATCCCAATTCCATGAATACCAAAGGTTGTGAGCCATTTCCTGAAGAGGAGCAAGTCGAGGGGGAAGGTCGGGGAAGACCAGAAGTTGTTTGATATGTCTTACGCGCATGTCTAAAAGCCAGTCTTTCTTAGTAAATCCGTTCACATAATTGTACCATTACATAGTACATAAGTATCGGAAGATCTGTCAATTACTTTGCAGGCACCCGCCGATTCTCTTTTACGATGGAAAATATCGCACGCTCCGACACAATTTGCAAGTAAAGTGATGAGCCGCGGCGTAAAAGAAAAAGATTTTATTTTATGAGATTATCGTGTACGTTAACATACTAGATGATCTCACTTTCATTTCATGGAGCTGCCGGGACCGTAACCGGCTCAAAGTATTTGCTCAAAGCAAATGACAAAAGCATTCTTATTGATTGTGGGTTATTTCAAGGCTCCCGTGAACTGAAAGAAAGAAATTGGTCCAAACCGGCCTTCAATCCGACAGATGTTGCCGCAATAATAATCACTCATGGCCATATAGATCATATCGGTTATCTGCCCCGTTTAGTCAGTCTCGGTTTTAATGGGAAGATTTTTGCTACTCCACCGACTGTCGATATATCAGCAGTGTCGCTTCTTGACACGGCAAAGATTCAGGAAGAAGATGCCGAGTATCGCAACCGCAAGAAACTCACACGTCATGCCCCGGCTTTGCCGCTGTTTACCGTTGACGATGTCGAACAAGTAGGCAAACTTATGTCGCCAGTCCAATTTGGTTCATGGACGCACATCGGCAAAGAATTTAAATTTCGCTATCATGTGGCCGGACATCTCCTCGGTGCAGCAGGTGTGGAAATTGAAGTGAATGATGGGAATAAAACAATTACGCTTTTGTTCTCGGGCGATGTCGGCCGTTATGGCAATCTTCTAACTATCGACCCCAGCGAGCCGCCGCAATGCAATTATCTTATATGTGAATCCACATACGGCGGACAGATGCATCCGGTAGAAGATCCGCATACTATTCTGGCTGATCTAATTAACGACGTTATTCGCCGCAGCAGCATACTGCTGATTCCAGCCTTCGCGATTGGAAGAACACAGCAGATAGTATATCTCGTCAACGATCTCATAATCCATGGCCGGATACCGCCGATTGATATTCATGTTGACTCGCCAATGGCAATAACTGCTACGGACATTTACACGAAATATTCGAGTTATCATCGCCTCGAGGCTGGTTTACCTTGTGGTCTGAAGGGAATAATTGAGGGCGACCATGTGAAACTTCACCGTACAAAAAAATCCTCAAAAAGTCTCAATGACCTGGCCGGTCCAGCAATAATTATCTCGTCGAGCGGAATGATGACCGGAGGACGCATCATGCACCATCTGCTGAATAGGCTCGGAAACCCGTCGACCACAATTGCTGTTGTCGGGTTTATGCCAGAAGGAACTTTGGGAAGAAAGTTGCTTGATGGCGAAAAGCTTGTTTATATTCACAAAACGCCAATAGATGTACAGGCAAAGATTGTAAAAATATCGAGTTTATCAGGACACGCCGACTACCAAGAGTTGCTTCATTGGGTTGAGCCCATGACAACTGCGCCGCGAACAGTGTTTCTTACTCACGGCGAACCGCCGATGGCCGCCGCGATGGCAGATCATCTCAGTTCAGTGCGGGGTTGGAATACCCTAGTGCCGGTTATGGATCAAGTTGTGGAATTAAACTGAAGGAATACCTTTTGAAAGTAGACAAAGAATTAGAAGCCAAAAAGCGCAGAATGATTGGCAAATTGACGAGATCCAAGGCATATCGTGTCGCCTATGAAGACCTTGAATTTCTCGGCTCAGCCTATGCAAGACCGACTCGACTTCAGCTGGAACTGTTAAAGCCCGAAGTCATTTTCCGCGAATTGGGCATTGAATCGACCATTGTTGTCTTTGGAGGAACCCGTATCCTCGAACCGGCGCATGCAAAAGAACGGGTAGAAGAACTGGAACGAGCCATCAAAAAGCATCCCCAAGACGCCCAGTGTAAAAAGCAGCTTGCAGTTGCAAAATCAATCGTCGCTAAATCCGGCTACTATGATGAAGCTCGGAGATTTGCGCAACTTGTGGCCACTGAGACAGCCTTACCCGACCAGCATGAATTTGTTATTGTGACTGGAGGCGGCCCTGGTATAATGGAAGCGGCCAATCGTGGGGCCTACGATGTCGGCGCGAAGTCAATCGGTCTGAACATAACGCTCCCCCTGGAGCAGGAGCCAAACGCCTATATTTCTCCCGAACTCTGTTTACAGTTCCATTATTTTGCCATTCGTAAAATGCACTTTCTCCTGCGGTCAAAAGCGCTTGTCGCCTTTCCGGGCGGTTACGGAACACTTGATGAGCTGTTTGAAGCGCTGACACTTGTGCAGACCGGGAAAGTTCTTCCGCTGCCGATTGTCCTTTTTGGCGAGAAGTACTGGCGCGGATTGATTAATTTTCAGCACTTGGTAGACGAGGGGACAATCGCCGAAGCCGATCTTAATCTTTTTGTCTATGCCGACAAAGCAGAAGTAGCATGGGAATACATCAAGAAATTTCACCGGGTGGCCAGCGAAAAGGAGAAGGTCAAGATGGCGATTGAGCATGCCAAGCTCACCAAGAAATCGCAGAAGAAGCCCGGAACTTGACAATGACTGACTTTTCTATTTGCGGAGGAAACCGCGCTCTTTAAGATAGCCGAGCATATGCCCCCGAAGCGTTCCTTGGTCGGTGGTCGCCATACGGCGTGCCGAGTGCTCTGACCAAGAATACAGGTCATCGAAATCTTTGTAGTTGTCGCGATTTACTTCGCGCCCTTTTAAGTATCCCAGTTCGTGGATTGTTTTATCATACTCCATTACCACTGATTCAAATTGTTCGGACGAATATGTCTCGCGGTGGTATATTCCATCCATTGGCAAGCGTGGCTTCGCTTTCGGTGTCTTGGGAGGATAACCCAATGACATCCCCATGACAGGATAGACAAGCTCAGGTAGATTGACCAGCCTTCCGACTTCGACTGGGTTGTTGCGGATCCCGCCCACCATGACACCGCCGAGACCCAATGCCTGTGCCGCAACTAAAGCCCTGTCAGCGGCAAGGGCGGCATCGACTGTGGCGACAATGAACACCTCGGTGTATTCGCCATGAAATGGGTACTCGCGTGTCTTGTTAAGGAGACTTAACCGGTACAGGTCAGCGCAAAAAATGAGGAAGAGAGACGATTCCGCAACATGACTCTGCCCTCCGGTTAATTTGGCCAGCTCATCCTTTGTGGACTGGTTGCGAATACCTATTATGGAGTACGCTTGGAGATTTGACGATGTGGCCGACCTCTGGGCTGTCTCTATTATAATTCGTTCTTGTTCATTTGTAATCTGTTCGCCAGTAAACTGACGTACCGAGGCGTGGCTTTGAAGTAGTCTCAAGAGTTCGTTCATGTATCCCTCATAAAAAACAAGTACACAAAAAAAGACCGGACTGAAAATCAGTCCGGTCTAAATATAACAATGCGACAGGCAGGGTCAACACCCGCATGCAGTACTTCTAATTCGATCCGTACTCGCGGCTTGCCTGCTGAGCGGCGTTTATCTGTCTGACTACTTCTTTGAAGTGAGCCTGTGACATGCCATCGACCGCCGTTGAGCCGGCAGAGCGGGTGGCTGAGGCCTTTATGGCATCGAGGTCATTTCCTGCAAGGGTGCGGGCATCTGAAGGATATTGAGCCGGAGTGCTCAAGTAAATGCCGATAAGCTGATTGAGATTGCTCAACTGGAGCTGGCGGCGGAAGGAATTCACATTTCTATTATTCTCCGCCTCGCTCCAGATTGCTTTGCGCACGTCGCTGAACATTTCATACATCGTGTACATATCATCACCTGATTTGACCCTCTCGGTATTGTTGAGCAGTCGGCCAAGTGTTAAAGGATGGTACAGTTTATTGAGCGCGCTGTTCTGGACACTGAGTACCTGCTGGTGGAGCGGATAGTCGACTTGTTGAACAGAGAAGGCGGAGAATGAGAAGTCCTGGAACTGTTCGGGTTGCAGCTTATTAAGTAAATAGTTCGAGAGATTAAAGGCATCGGCAGCGAAAATCTTATCTCTCAAAAATGCCATGGCGCGCCGCTGTTCTTTTGCGGGTATAGGTGTGAATGGTAGTTCGCCGTCCTTATCGCCGACATGCATTCTGCTATGGCGAATACCGCCGACAAATTTAGGAACAACAGCGGCTGCATATAGATAGGGTGACCAGCCGTTCTGGAAGGCAAAGAGGATATCCTGGTAACGTTTGCCCGGCTGTTCGAACTTCTTAATGGCATCGGTCCAAATCGTCTGGGTAATGGCGACACTTCGCTCAAAATAATCAATCGGGTCAGAGCCGATATCCCAGATATTGCAATAGGGGTCGATTCCTTTGGCCGACAGACCAAAGGCGTCTTCGTCGGTGCCATACACATTTCCAGCCTCTGAAGCGCGATTGGCAATTTCTTTCAGTTTGTCAGTTTCATCCTGAGGCGTTTTTGAACCAAGATCGGAATATGAATATGCAATAATCCAGTCATCATAGGGACCAGCGGCATAGGTGTAAAAGTCGCCTTGCTTAGTACCTACTCCTGCGATATTCGGAGCCGGATAGTCCATCACAGTGCCGAGCTGGCCGTGCACTGAACTGAAAGCCGGGTCATTGATCTGATCGAAAGTATAAATACTTGATGACTCAAAGTTATGCCTGAAGCCAAGAGTATGGCCAACCTCGTGCGAAACCACGAAAGTCAGGAAGGATTTGACATAGGCGTCAGAGAGAGAATCCTTGTCGGTCTTCTCATCGGTAGTTGCAATAAGATATGCCAAACCATGAGAGGCGACAAACGCTCCTTCGGAACCGGCAGCACAGCGATGGCCAAGGTCGTTGATGTGGGCTTTGATGGCGCTCGCCAAATCAATGGCCGGCTCTTCGAGCGACACGCCATCGTAGGATAACGGTTTGACCCGTCGAGCAGCCCCGAGCATTGCATTTCTGACAAAATCAGAATTCAAGTTGATATCGGCGTCGAATATCTCGCCGGTCATCGGATTTGCTCGGCTGGGCCCAATGGCCGCATACGGGCTGTTCTTGGTAATTGACCAGCGAACTACGCTATAGCGGATATCAGCTGGATCCCAGGTGGCGGTATCGGGCATGACTTTGGCCACGATGGCGTTACGGAAGCCGATTTTTTCAAAGGATTGATTCCAGTATTCAATACCTCGAGCAATGGCGTCGCGATACTCAACCGGCGTTGTATTTTCAATCCAGTAGACGATCTGGTTGACCGGCTCAGAGATACGAGCTTCGGGATTCTTTTTCTTGAGATTCCATCGATTGATATAGCGAACATAGGGTGTTTCCGTTTCGATTTTGGAATAGTCCTGAATGAGGGTCATGAAATGTCCCACACGGTCATCGGCCAACCTTGGTACATAGTCAGTCTTAAGTATTTCGCTGAGCGAATAGTTGTATGTATGGAAAAAGCTGTATGGATTCTGTAGCGCATCGCCGCCTTGAGGACGCGACGTCTTAAAGTGAAGTTTCACTCCGATTTCCGTGTTTTTTGGAAACGACCTCACACCGGTAAAATAACTATTCTTCTGGTCAAATGAAATTCCCGTCTGTCCGGCAGAACCAAGAAAGAAATTAATGTTCTCGGCATCACGAACAAAAAGCGGGGAAGGGTCAATCAGAATCGCATTGGTAGAATCCTGCGGAAGGGATTTAACAGTTGTTGAGGCAACCAAGGCATCCGAGATGCCCGATTGGAGCGCACGTTTCATCGATGACGTGCTATCGGCGCTAAAGCGGACATTCTTTTCGAGGAGCATAACAGATTTTCCGACTCTTTTAAAAAAGAATGGAAAAGTCTGATTCATTAGACTTCCTTCGGCAAATTCGCCGTCGCCACCGGTTCTTGTCTCACCGCAGAGGAATACCTTGTCAAATTGATCCGGATTAATAGCCATGAGCATTGAGTTGTCTGTGCTGTCATAGTAGAAAGTGAATAATCCATTTATGGCCACTTTGTCCTTGATCATCTCTGAAAATGGTTTTTCGTCTTCCTTTTTCGCGGGTCCCTTTGACGAGGTCTTTGATTTTCCCTGGCGCTTAATCTGGGAATGGTCGGTGAAGGCGCCAGCCGAAGGCGCCGAAGCAGCCATAAGCGCCGTCACACTCAGTATGACAATTAAGTGTTTTAAAGACATATACTTTCCTCGTGTATTGCTATTGTTCTCATTCTGTGTTGCGGGAAGAGACTGGGTTACCATTGTGAGTAACTCCTTTTGGTCTCCTGTGCGGCCTGAATTTGACGATTGACTTCTTTGCAGTGAGCCTGAGAGATTCCGTCGAGCGCAGACGAGCCAGCGGCCAGGCGTGCGGACGCGGCGATAATCTCAAGGTCATTCGATGCGAGACTTCGGGCATCGTAGGGATACTGACCTATGGGACTCAGGTAAATTGTGATTATGTCATTTAGCTGTGAGAGCTGGAGCTGACGTCGATAGGAATTAATCGACCGCGGGGAATCAAGTTCGCTCCATATTGATTTTCTCACTTGGGTAAACATGTCAAAGATAGTGTACTTGTCCTGACCTTCGGCAAAACGCTCGATATTATTGACGAGCCGTCCGAGCACATGGGGGCTGTAGAGCCGGTCAAGCGCGGTATTTTGAATACTCAAGACTTGCTGGTGCAGGGGATAGTCAATCGAGGCCGCAGTAAACGCGGAGCCCTCGAAATCAAGAAATTGCTCAGGCTGTAATTTATTCGCGAGGTCTGCCGGAAAATCGAAAGCATCCGCAGCCCAGATATTTTTACTCAGGAATTCGACTGCTCTGCGCTGGTCAGCCGCGGAAACCGGGGTAAATGGAAGGTTTGCGTTTTTATCTCCGATATGGCTCTTGTTGTGATAGAGACCGCCAACATATTTCGGAGCGACAAGAGCCCCCTCACGAAATCCGCGCCAGCCCGACTGAAACGCCGCCAGTACTTTCTGGTATCTATCGCCGGCTTTTTCAACTGAATTGACACCTTTTGTCCAGAGCGCTTTGGTTAAGGCAATTTTTCTCTCGCTATATGCAAGAGGATCACTTCCCATTTCATGCTGGTTTACCAGAGGATCAACCGATTTAATATTCCAGCCGAAACCGTCTTCGTCCGTTGAATAGACAAGCAGTGGATCTCCTGAACGCGAAGCAATCTCTTTTAGTTTTACAACTTCCTCCTGCGGAGTTTTTGCGCCAAAGTCAGAATAGCCATATTCTACAACCCATTTGTCATATGGGCCGGGTACTGATGCATAGAATTCACCTTGTGGCGTTCCGGGAAGAGCGAGGTTGGGGCCGTTGTAATCCATGACCGAGCCGCCCATGCTGTGTTTGCGGGTAAAGTCACGGTCCGCAAGCTGGTCAAGCGTATAAATGGTGGAAGCTTTAAAATTATGTCTGAAACCGAGTGTGTGTCCGATTTCATGGGCTACAACTTCGACGGTGTAAGCATGGACATACTCTTTGGTCAACGAGTCTCGTGAAAGTGGATCGGCCATCATGGCAAGATTGCCGAGTACAAATGCGGCATCAGATAGCGATTCTTCGCCGCGCAAACAGGTCATTCCTTTCACCGAGTGCTGATGATTGTCAACTTTGTTAAACGACTCGTCTTCAGAAGGCGAGCCATCAAAAGTCGATGAAGGTTTGATATAACTGGCCATGGTGGTGTACATGAACCGAAGCCAGTCGGCCGACATGCGGATATCGGCATCGTAGATTTGACCGGTGTACGGATTTGATCGGCTTGGGCCGACAGCATAGGCGGCCCCGGGCTGGATCATCCAGCGCACAACACTATAACGGACATCGGCAGGGTCCCAGTCGGCATCGTCCGGCATCTGTTTAGCAACAACCGCTCCGCGGATGCCTATTTTTTCGAAAGCCGGATTCCAGAACTCTATGGCTTCAGCGAATGCATCGCGATATTCTTTGGGAACCGTATTCTCAATCCAGAATACTATAGGCTCGACCGGTTCAGACATTGATGCCGTCGGGTCTTTTTTCTTGAGATTCCAGCGATTGATATACCGCACATAAGGCGTTTCCGATTCTATACCGCTATAGTCCTGATACACATCCATGAAATATCCTATACGGTCATCTCCGAGTCTGGGGACATAATCAGTTTTGGGGAGGGATGATATGGAATAGTGATAGCCATGAAAAAAGCTATATGGATTCTGCATGGTGGCTCCGCCTTGCGGGCGCGGAGTCTTATAATGAAGCTTTACCGAAATCTCTGAATTTTCCGGAAATGATTTCACGGTTTCAAAATAGCTGTTCTTTTGATCAAACGAGATCCCGGGACCTGTCGGACCATTGAGAAAGAAGCCAGCATTGGCCGGATCTTGGAGGAACAGGGTGGAAGGATCAACAAGTACCGCCTTCGTTGAGTCTTCCGGCAGTGACATGACTGTTGCGGAACCAACCAAGTGATCGGAAATCGCTGTTGGTATCGCCGCCTTCATTGTCGAAGCGCTGTCGGCTCGCACTCTAAGATTTTTTTCGAGGAACATTATTGATTTGCCTACTCGCTTGAGATAGACAGGATAGGTGTTGCCCATACTCGAGTTATCAAAAAATGCGCCCTCAGCCGATGTGCGTGTTTCACCGCAGAGGTAAACGGGACCGAGTTGGTCGGGTTTGACTGCCATAAGTACGCTGTTGTCTACTGTGTCAACATAGAAGGTAAATAGCCCAGCTACTTTGACCCGAGTTTTTACCAGTTCGGCAAATGGTTTCTCATCACCCTTTTTTGCCGCACCGGCTGTGGAAGGCCTTTCTTTTGTCCGGACTGACTGGGCATGATTTGAACCTGCGTGCGCCAAACCCGTGAGACCAAAAATCAGCAGAAAACAAACGCTTGCCGCCAATTTCATACTCCTGTGTGTCATTCAGTTCTCCTTGGTATTAATTCAATCGAGGAATTTATCTTTTCGAAATGTACTAGAAATAACATGTTTGCAAAAGTCCACATTACCTGTCTTGTGTGACGAAAGAAAAACAGCAACCTGCCAGGGATCAGTTGGTCAAATGACAGATTTGAGAGGCTTGAGCGGTTATTTGGACTAATGACGGTTACGTCTCACTCTAAACTAAACATTCATCATTGTGCATTCTTCTCATTGTCTCACAACAAAGTACTGACAATATTACGACTGTCAACCCCATATTGTTCAATTTATTAAAACAATGAGAGGATTATGTTTTGAAGGTGCGCTAAATTGGCCGGTATCTGGGAGAAAAGTGACTCTCATTCAGCGCTTTTCGAGCGAAGCGGAACGAAGCGAACATCATACAGAACCCGGGTCGAAATACCAGATTCCCCTTTTTCAAGAAGAATGAGCTCCTGTTTCCCATCTTCATCCGACACCAGTGGAATAAGCATTCGGCCATTACTCCCAAGCTGATTTGTCAGCGCCGATGGAACAGTTTTTGAAGCCGCGGCCACCGTTATCGCGTCGAATGGGGCCTTATCAGGCCACCCTTCGTTGCCATCTCTCAGTTGAGTAAACACATTTGTATATCCAAGCTGGCGTAAGAGTCTGCTTGCATCACTAAAGAGTTCCGGAATAATCTCAACTGTATAGACTTCGCGTGCTATCTCTGCCAGAACTGCTGTCTGGTAACCACAGCCCGTGCCAATTTCAAGAACCCTGCTACGATGCGTTAATTTCAAATGCTCGGTCATGGAGGCGACGATAAAGGGCTGTGAAATGGTTTGAGCGTGACCAATTGCGACAGGATAATCGGCATAGGCTTCGCCTCGGTTATCATTCGGGACAAAGAGATGGCGGGGCACCGTTCGCATCGCCGCCAGAACATCTGGATCTTGAACGCCACGGGATATTATTTGATTTTCGATCATTTTCATCCGGCGCGCGAAATATTCTGATTCAGATAATGTCAAATTGTGCTCGGTCATCTCATTTCCTCATCGCTATTTTAATTATACAATGAAATTAGCTATTCCGTAAATCAGGTAAAAAAAGACCGGCATTAGCCGGTCTTTTGTATCTTATAACTGGGATACGCCTGCTCTAATCGCAGCAAAGCGGTTGAAGACTGATGAAAAGGAAGTCGATGAGGACCGTTAAATCTGAAATGTCAATGATATCATCGCACTCGACGGCTCCCGAACCAAATGGATCCGGTGCTGGGCCGCCAAGGAAAAGGTATTCAATCATGTAGGTAAGGTCGGCAATATCCGGAGGTGAGTTGCTTCCATCCACATCACCGCAGATAAAGCTTCTGAAAAGAAATGACGATGCCGGGCTGTAATTTGAAGCGAAGCCCGCCGAATCAAGTCCTTTCACACGCCAGTAATATGTCTGGGACTGAATCAACTGAGATGTCGGGAATACGAAGCTGTCGGCATATACAAATCCGCTGAACGTATTGAAATCGATGAAATTCGCTAATTTTGAAATGTGCAGATAGTAATATTCTTTAGATGTGGCAACACCGTCATCCGGAGTGCCACTCCAATCAAAAGTGATGCTGTCCGTTCCGATGGTCGCTGTATGAGCTGGTAATGACAGCGTCGGAATAACAGGCACTTCACTGTCAAGCAGGAAGGTTGACGCAGCCGAGAAAGCAGATTGATTTCCTGCAAGGTCCACCCGTTTAACACGCCAGTACCATAGTCCCTGACCAAGCGAATTCACAAGTTGGGAAGTAGACGTAACCGGCTCAATGGTGGTCACACCAGCATCAAATACTGGACTCTGAGAAAGCTCTATTTTAAAATGCTCAGGCGTTATTAGCGGCGGCGGAGTGCCTGTAGCCGTCGTAAACGACAAGTTGACAGTCGAAGTCGAGATGACCGCGCCAGATGGCGGCGAGACCGTATTTGCTGAAAGAGGCGATACGTTATCAATATGCAGAGACCGCGGTACAGCCTGAAGTGAGGATGAGTCAGGGCCGACAAATGTCCTCACACCCCAAAAGTAATGTCCGTCGGACAGCGAATCGACCGAGGGCATTGAGAAATTTGTTGTCGCAAGTCCGGTGTATGTCCTGACGGTATTGTTAAAGAGATTATCGGTTGCAACGTAGAGGGAGTAATTATCTCCGGCAGCACTCCACGCAAAGGATTGGACACCATTTTTCGTGTAGATAGTAGAATCAGGCGATTCAAGCACAGGAGGGAAGACCGGATTTGTAACCACCAGTGAGAAACTTGCGCTATCGGCGGCAGAATTATCAGAAGATGTTGCGATAATAGTAATTTGGTTACTGCTTAGATGCGAGACCTCGGGCGGTACTTGGGCTGTAAAACTCACAATAGAATCAGCGTTAATTCCAAGCTGGATAATTCGCGAAGGTGGCGCAAAACTCCATCCGGCGATGACGGATGGAGTGACAGTGATATTATCCGAGGAGTTCGATATGTTTTGCAATTTTATTGTAAACGGGAAGCTCGAAGGCGAAGTCGTAGTATCTTCGGCTGGCTCCTCTGAAAGCAGAAGTGAATAGACTGCATTTGCAGAAACCAGTGTCTGGCGCTGAGCCTGTACCAGAGTATCGCTGAGACTATTTGCCCGGCAAGTCACTGTTGATCCGGTTCCTGCCAAGGTCCCGGGCGGGATATTAATAAGTTGTCCAAACAACGAAGAATCAAAAGGCGACAGCAAAATAACAGAGTCAACAACTGCCGCAGACCAGTTTAGGTTATCGCTAATACGCACTCGAACAGAGTCCGGCGATGCCCCAATATTTTTCACCCAGAATTGCGCTGTGCCGGTGGCTCCCGGATTGGCTGAGAGGTCGCCAGCATCAAAAACTTCAACAGCACTCAAGCTCCCGGGAGTGTGAATGCTGTCAGGTGTAAAGATTAGCGAGTACTTTTGCGGGCCGGTGGGAATATTAAAGCCGTCAATTTTGGCCTTCCACAGTCCGGGGGCGGGGTTATTGATTTCGACAGTTTCGACGTTATTTGTCCGGTCTATGCCGCGGGTGGCGGCGGTGGAGGGGATTGCCGGATTTAGAATCCATGACTGCGTGGCAGCATTCGATGGACTCAATAAGGTCAGGTCTAAGTCATTGATTAGATTTTTGCCGGCGAATCCCGAGCCACCCGGATCGTCCCAGACAATGGTAACTTTGAGTTTCGCAGTTCCTGATGGCACAGTTAGGTCGTAGAGGTTTGTGACGCCTGTAGATATTTGTCCTTCAACATACGAAGGGCTTCCGATGCCGATCTTGTTAACAGCCTTGACGCCGTCAACTTTTCCATGTCCGTTCTGAAAATCCGGCCCGACTGAACCAAGATCGATAGCGGTGTTAATGAGGATTCCCTTGATGGTAGAGGGCAATATGGTACCGCTTCCGATCTTTATATTCCACTGCTCTTTCATCAAGGCCAGCATTCCAGCGACGGCAGGGGCAGACATCGAAGTCCCGCAGAGAGTGGCGTAGCCGTTTCCCAAGCTTGTGCTGGTAACGCCGCCATCGCCATTGCTTTGACAGCCCGGACCAACCACATCCGGTTTAATACGGCCATCGTCACAAGGCCCCCACGATGAAAAACTGGTCATACTGCTACTGTTGGAGTTGATGGCCCCGACTGTGATGAGATTTTTCCCGGTACCCGGAGGCGAAACAGTATTGTACGTCCATCCGATCGAACCGCAATACTGCGTTGAAGTGCCCCTCATGTTCCCTGCTGACCAGCAGATAGATATCGGAGCGCCGGATGAGCCTCTTACAATGTTATCGATAGTTGAGCTGACACTGAAGTAGTTTCCGAGTGTATTTTGACATGAGCTTTCTGTGGCGGGATCACTCACACCATAACCCCAGGAATTTGTGGATATCTCTGCTCCATTACTAAGAATAGCATCACTATACTCGTTGCTTGCCTCCGACGCAGAGTTCCACCAAAGCTGAGTGAGCATCTGCGCGCCGGGAGCTACTCCTTTATATGCCCCGCCAGATTGCTGACCGGAACCAAGCACTGTTCCAGCGACATGGGTGGCATGGGTGGCAAAGGCTGCACCGTCGGCGGATATGACCCGCCCGGCAAAATCAGCATGAGAAACATCGGCACGGCCGCCATCCCACTCGGCAAGCATGACTCCGGCGCCAGTCAAATTGTAAGGCGAAGCCTGGGTAACCGAAGCGCCAAGATTTGTTCGCACTCCGTCGTTGTGTTCCTGTGGTTCTGGCATAGCCGGCTCTATCCAAAGAACTTCATCAAGTTCAGATAATCTGTAGATGGCCTGCTCAGGGAGGACAAGTTCAATGACATTGGTGGAGCTTTCGACTCCGAGAATCTGCGCTCCGAACTCCTGCTCAAATTTTGCTGACCACTGTTGAAGATTTTGGTCGCGGTGAAGCACGATTGCGAATTGCAGCGAATCGCCGCCACGGCGGGCTTGTTGGGGAATTTGATTTTCCGAAATGAGCGGGGATATTTTTTGAATGGGTTGAATCTCGCCAATCCAGCGAATGTCGTTTGACTCAACGTCCCTTTGGCTTAGTGAACGAGTTAACACAGCGGTAAAGGCGAAATTAGGCACATAGTCAAGCAATACTATGCCTTGCGCTTCTAACTGAATTTTATCCTGTTCATCAAGGGCGCGTTCAAACTGGATGAGCAGATGCTTTCCGGAGGCCGAAGCCGCGATTGCCGAAGGTACAGTTTTGACAGGCTGGGGAGTGAACTCTCCCGTGGTTAGTTTCACCGCAAAATCAAGATCGGCTGAAAACGCAGAGTTCATGATCAGCAGAGATGCCGCAGAAAGAGAGACAAAACGTTTGAAAGAGTGCCAAATGTAGGTCATTCAAATAATTCCAATTCCGTGAGGAGAAGTTAATCTGCAATACCGCAGTACAAAATGCAGGGATTCAACACCGCAATATAAGCTTTAGACCGAGGGAAGTCAATACGAAACCCTTTTGCAGCACAGAGTTTCGCAGTTTGAGACTTCGTACAGGACTCACTCAAAACTCTCATCTTAATCCGTCGCAGAAACTGCTTGTGTTACCATTATCGGTTTAATAATCTAAGTGTAAAGGAGTAAAAGATGGCAAAACGATACTGGCTTTTTAAGTCCGAACCCGACTGTTTTTCGATTGACCACCTCAAGGCAGCCGATAACTCGACTGCGTCATGGGACGGGGTACGCAATTATCAGGCGCGAAATATGCTCAGAGACGAAATCTCGGTCAATGATGAGGTATTTTTCTACTACAGCAGTTCTGATCCGCTGGGAATATCCGGAGTCTGTTCTGTGTCAAAAGGCGGATATCCTGACCATACTGGCTGGGATATTAATGGACAGCATTATGACCCTAAAGCCTCGCCTGACAATCCAATCTGGTATATGGTCGATGTTTCGTTTGTCAAAAAATTCCCACGAGTAATTTCACTCGCCGAACTGAAAGGAATGCCCGGGCTGGAAGACATGGTTGTGACTCAGCGCGGAAGTCGGCTCTCGATTCAGCCTGTTCGGCCTGAGGAATGGGAAATTATTTTGCAGTATGCAAAGAAGCTCAAATAAACAGAAAGCTATTTGATGAGGGAGAGTTTTCGGACGGCGACTTCTTTGCCTGCTATCAGGCGATACATATAAACTCCAGATGCGGCTGAATGGCCTAAATCGGTGTCTCCATTCCATTTGATCGAATGATTTCCTGCTCCAAGTAGAGTTGCCGAGAGCAATGTTTTTGTTCTTTGTCCGAGCAGATTATAGACAACCAAGTAGACCTGCGAGACTTTAGACAGCGAAAAGTTAATTGTCGTGCTTGGATTGAATGGATTGGGGTAGTTCTGTGCCAGAGAGAAACTGAAGGGAAGGGGCTGCGTGTCATGCGGACTGTCTGTAGCAGCATCGACAGTGATGTTTTGTGAAAAAGCCGAACTGTTACCTTCTGAATCAGTGGTAAAAGCCGTGAGAAGATCACCTATATTAAGAAGGGCTCCATAAGTTTGGTCTATTGAAAAAGTGAAACTGCCGTTGCCATTCAATATGAGTGTCCCGCCAATCTCGATTTCGCCTTCGCCCGAATCCGAGGGATCAGGGGCCGCCTTGTACAGAGTAATAGTTCCCGATGACGATAATCCCTCTCCGGTGACTGTCGAATCAGAAGCTGACAATATAACCGGTGGAAGAAGATTTCTCTGCGCACCGCCACGCAGTACAATCCCAAGGCTATCATTATTGAGAAAGCTCGTGTTTATTACGGGATTGGCGAGCGTCTCGACATCGCTGAAATAGATTCCAAAGCCATCATTATTCGCAATTAGGTTTTTGTAGCCATTTATGGCTCCAATTTGGTTATGCTTCGCTCCGCCAAAGACCCCGATGCCGTGGCCCCGATTCGGCAGTTGGCCTGACCCGTTTGCCGTGGTGCCTATACGATTGCCGGTAATTTGATTGTAATCTGTTCCTAAACCTTCAATGTGAATTCCCCTGCCCAAACCGTTTGTATAGCTGTCGGCCCCGTTTCCGGAGATAAGATTTCCAGCCTCGGCAGTAGCCCCACCGATAATATTGTACGATGCGCCATTGCCAATAATGATTCCCGCGCTCCCATTTCTAAGTGCGCGAGTCCCGCTCAAATCAGTGCCGATATAATTTCCTGCGATATGGTTATCGGTGGTTCCTTCGTCATAAAGAATGACTCCCGCGCCATAAGGATACTGATCGGCTCGATTGCCTGAGATGAGGTTTCCGTGAGCAAGTGTCTCCCCTCCGATGCGGTTGGAACTTGCCTCGCCGCGAATCATTACACCTGTGCCATTCAAGAGCGAGGAATTTCCGCTGATATTGACGCCAATAAAATTGCCCTCGACAATATTTTCTCGGGCATGCTTCTCAATCACCAGTCCGATTCTATTATTGCCTGAGATGACATTTATATCCCGGATGCCAAGACCGCCAATTTGATGTAATCTCGCACCGTCGGTTATGACAACTCCGTCACCGTCGACTGTGCCATTCGTCATTGGCCCAACCCCCCTGTACTCGGTACCTACAAGATTGTTTTGAACAACATTCTTCTGTGTGGTCACCCCTGAAATATAAATGCCATTTCTGTCATTGCCTGAAATGACATTGCGGGCAGGCGAATAACTGTCTCCGATGAAATTCTGTGAAGCGCCGTCAGTAACGACTATCCCGTTCCCTCCATTGCCGCGGGGGAGACGTCCTGTTCTGTCGAGGCCGATATAATTGCCAAAGATATAATTTCCAGTGGTATTGACATCACGCAGGAGTACTCCATCACCTTCGTTTCCTGAGATGACATTACGATTAGCAATACTATCTCCTCCAATCGTGTTCGCTTTCGCTCCATCGGAAAGTAAGATTCCTCCGAGAGTGTTTCCGAGAGCAGTGATTCCAGTTATTGAGGTTCCGATATAGTTGCCGCTTATTTGGTTGTTTAAGGCGCCGGTTGAAATTGCAATTCCATACTTACTGTTACCTGAGATGATATTCCGTTTGGCATCACCGTCACCCCCGACAAAGTTATTATGCGCGCCTGACTCGAGCGACACCCCTATTTTATTTGGGCGCTTGGAAAGTCCTGAGTGGTCGACGCCAATATGACAATTAATTATTGCATTATAAGCCGCTTGAGTGCCAGAAATTGTAATCGCGGCTGTCTTTTCGAGGTCGAGACCATTGTCAGTGAAAACAGTCGTGGAGTTGATTCCGGTATCACCGAGAATGTTAAAGGAGCTTGATATATTAATAGCGTTGCCGCGTGAGCGACGAAACGTAAGATTTGAGATTCTGTTACTATCGGATTCCAACGATAGCGTGTGAGACGCATAAGGATTGCCGAGACCGTCAATTATTGGCTGCCCGCTTTCGCCCATGAGAATGAGCCTGTTGCCAGTGACCCTCAGCGGACCAAAGTAGAGTCGCACAACCGTAATCGTCTGGGAGATAATGATGGTGTCACTGTCAGGAAGCGCGTTGGTCTCCTCGATTGCCTGTCGAAGGCTGCATCCAAGCGAGTCGCCGCAGAGGGCATCGCCGACAACCACCTCGTGTCTCTCGAGGTTGTTTGTCACATAGAATGTTTTAGAGAAGACACGTGAAGTCTGCAGTGAAACTACAAGGACTGCAAGCAAAAGGATTGTGAGGTTACGATGCGACAAAACAGTTGTCCAATCTGGTTCTTTATGAGCGTAAACGCGCTTAACGTATCAAAAGCATCTTGCGTGATTCATGCAGATTTCCAACGGTGAGTCTATAGAAATACAGGCCGCTTGCAACATGCTCTCCACTGTCTGAGCGGCCATCCCATGTTGCAGAGTTGCTGCCGGCTGGCCGCTGTTCGTCTACCAGTGTCGCTACTGTCTGACCCAGTATATTTAAGACAAAAAGTCGGACTGCTGATGTATGCGAAAGGCTAAAGGATATGGTAGTGGTAGGATTAAACGGATTCGGGAAGTTTTGAAGAAGAACTGGTGAAGATTCTCCGCTATCTTCGACCGGGACCTGTGCGCCGTTCGCATTTAGCAAAAATATATTGATAGCCCGTCCGTCGGATACCGCGACCCGCCCTGATCCGGCCGCGATCATACTTCCCCCCCGTCCACCAAAATCGATCAACACCGGGTTTCCTCCGCTTATATCAAACATTCCGATGCCTGACGCGCCTACTGTGAAAAGCGTGTCTGAGGTGACTGCGGAACTGACTATATCAAAGGGGAGCAAGAGCGTTGAGTCGACTCTTGCCTGCGACGGTAATGTAAGATCAAAACGAAGTATGGTTGATCCCCCGAGAGCGAACAATCTCTCAGCCGTAGAATCGCCGGCATTGACGGGATTCTTAATAACAATGAGATCAGTTGCCATTTGGGAGAGGAGAATGCGCGAACGGAACTCTGTCTTCAGATCGCTGAGAAGCCGGTAGACCCACAATTCTTTTTTGGACGTGGAAACCACAAGCAAGGAATCGACAAGTTCAACATCGAGCACTCTTCCGATGAATGTAACTCTTTTCCTGAGAACGGGTGCGAGGGTATCTTGGAGTGAGAAGATATTTACCGAAGCCTGGCCTATCGTGACCAACGCCTGCATGGTGTCATTATCGAGAGGGAGGTACTTTACTCGGGCAATGTCTACAGAATCTGCCGGAAACTGCGTGACGATGGGAAACGTACCGCTGGCAACACGGTATCCTAATATTGACTCAAGTTGAGGATAAAGAACAAGGACAGTGTCCCCGACTGACTCGATGTCTTTGATGTGATTTATTCCGTCATTTAAGACCGTGTCTCGATTTGCCTTTCCGCTTGTGGAAAAACGATAGACTTCCAGTGGATTTGCAGTGCCTCCGGTGTAAAGGTAGTCACCATCGATAACAATATCATTGATTGGACCGGTGCGACGATAGTGACGAAGAGGCGAATCAGTCAGCCTCCAGGTGTCCAGGCTGTGTGAAATAATCCCTCCACCTGCAGAAGGAAAGTAAACACGAGTGTCCTGAAATGTGACATTATCGGTGAATAGCGTAAAGCCGTTAAGTCGTGAGTCAAAAGATTCCTCGAAAACTATCACACTCGGCACAAAGACATTTAATTGAATTGGAGTTGCAAGAGGTTGGCCTCGCGGCAGAGCAAGCGCGTACTGATTTGACAGCATCAGCTGGTCAACTGAATGTGTGAGAGTAACAGTACTTCGAATTTGGGGATCATTGTTGGTGTATGTGCACTTGAGGACAGAATTTGCGAGAGTCCCGACGATTATGTATTCGGCGTTCGCCGCAAATGTGGAAACTTGAAACGGCACGAAGAGATAATCTAAAAAATCCCCAAATCCCGATCCGGCGATATCATACAAAAGTATACCATTGTAATCATCGAGGGCAAAGAGCGTTTCGCCTACTCGTTCAAGCTGCGTGTAATGGATTCCAAGCATGCTTGAGTCGAGAAACTGAGGATTGGCTATGTCATCGACTGAATATCTCCATAATCCTTCGAATCCGTGCGCGAGATAGAGGTCTCTGCCGTGTAAGAGGTAATCTTCGAACGGCTCATCGACATCGACTTCGCCAATCAAATAAATCTCCGGCAGATTGGAGACGTCAATAAAATAGAGAATATCAATTGAGCTTCGGAGCACAAGAATACTCCCGTCCAACTTGGCTTCGATCGGTTCTGAGGAAAGAAAGAGATGTCTGATCGCAAAAAACTCCGGGCTGTAGTCCCGTTCTATCATCACTGAGATTCCGTCACGAGAGGTAGCCAGTGCGAAAGTCGTTAAGCCCCTCTTGATGATCGTGACAGAATTGAAATGATTCCACAGCAGTGTCTGATCAGGAGTGGTGGGAATATCAGCGAACAATGGTTGACCTAAGGCAAGGCCAAAGAGAAAGGTTAAAAGTACATTTCTCATTTGACAAACACCATCTTCCTTGATGCAGTGAAATCACCTGCGCTTAGTGTGTAGAAATAGAAACCTGAGCTATACGCAGATGCATCAAAGGGTACCGAGTACCTTCCGGCGGTCAATTGCTTATCGATTAAAATCGTTACCTGCTGGCCGAGTACGTTGAATATCTCAAGTGTTACATTAGACTTTGTAGGCAGATCAAAGACGATACTTGTGGTCGGATTAAATGGATTTGGATAATTCTGCCACAATTCAAATTTCTTCGGCAGAAGCGGATTGGGCTCTTCTACATCTGTGACAACCTGTCCTGCGGGAATGAAACCGCTGTTCCGATTGTCTGCGAACAGCCTGCCGCTGTTTTTTCCATCCCGGGAGGAAGCATCAAAATCCCAGATATAAATTGCGCCCGTTTCGCTGACAAGAACAAGTTCCACAAGGCCATCATTATCAATATCATCGACAAGCGGCGCGAAGATTGTAGAAAAGACCTGCAGAGGCGGGGCGGGTGTGCTAACAGGCCATCCCGCAATTGGTGAAATTGTGAAATCAAGAATATGTACTTTTTCTGTACCAGTACCCGGGAAAATATAACCGGATCGTATCACAATTTCCGGATGGCTGTCTCCGGTAAGATCGGCAACTATCGGAGTGCCGAACGTAAGAGGCAGTCTGTAGGCTTCTCCGTATGGCCGCCCTTCGCGTTCAATATACGGTGTTCCATCGGACTTAAATATATACAGCGCGCCGACGTCGAGTTCAAAAAACGTAAGGATAATCTCCGGCCTGCCATCCAAATCCAAATCGGCCGCTGTGGGAAAACTACCGCGCCATCCTGCCACCTGTGGAAGAATAATCGGCCAGCCAGGCAGGTTAGTCACTCCGTGCGTTTTAGCATAGACAATGCGATTTCCAAATGAATCGACGCCACAGCTGACAATATCAGGCAGGTTATCGCCATTGATATCTGTCATTACCGTTCCATAACAAATATTCATCTCGATAACCTGCGGTAGCGGTCGGTCAAATGCCGGCTGGCCTGTTCGTCCCTCAAAGACTGCAACTCCCGCTAAAGGGCCATTTGTCGAGTAAGTAGCGATGACTTCGTTATGACCGTCGCCATCCAGATCCGCAGCGCTTACAGAATTCCCACCATAGATATAGGATAATGACTGTTCGGAATTGAATGACGCAAACCATCCATCGAGAGAATAGAAATACGGGTCGCCGTTGAATTCATACGCAAGTATCTGTCCTGAGCCATTTATTGTGATTATTGCCGAATCCTCAAATGTCCCAAGTCTTGCTATTGACGGGTGCGGAAAGCCATAGGATGTTAGGCCGGTCGCGCATGGTTGTGGCCAGCCTGAAGTCATAGAACCATCCATCTCAAAGCTGAGTATCCCGTCCTCGTTGAGGCAGATAATTTCCTGACTCCCATCGCGATCAATATCGTAAATGGCTGGAATCGAGCGCATATCATTATTAGGCATCACGGGAAATCCGGGCAGGAGTTGTCCGTCAAAGCGAAAGGCAAAGAGTCCATTTGTTGCGCCGACGATGATCTCCTTGTACTGATCACCATCAAGGTCCGCGCTCACCGCGCTCAGTGCCCCATGCCCAGTAATCTGTTGCGGCCATCCCGCCGCAAAGGCCGAGGTGATAACTATCCGAACGCTATCACGAACAAGCAGGGATTGGTAGTATCCGTGCAAATGAACGGTATAGGTATCGGCCGGAACTCCAGACACGTCCCATGTGTAGATGAGCGAATTAAAATATTCGCGGGTAGAGCTAAAAATGGCGGTTCGAGAAACTGTTGGCGATGAGTAAAATAGTTGAACCGAGTCGTAATCTCTTCCAAATGCTGAGCCGATTATCGGAATCGAATATTTATATTCATTCCCCGTGACTGGCGACTCAATTCGCAGGTGGGAGCTATTGACGTAAGTAAATCTCGTAATCTTTGATCCGCCAACATCATTTGAGAGACGGAGGTGCATGATTCCGCTCAAAGAAGTATCATTGAGGAAAAAGAGCGTTGAATTCGTCGGAAAGTTTGAGCCTTGCGCCATAAGCTGCCAATTGAATGCGGTGTCGTCAAGAGCATATTCTAATTTCCAACCCCCTGTATAATCTGCAAACTGAGACCCTTTTATATAGAGACTATCTGTATATCTAACGTTTGAAATCGGTTGTGTGAGGAAGATACCGCCGCTCGTAATGAGTTCAAGGGCGTTGTCTACATTCAACATGCCGTAACCGGATACCGTGTCCGGTCCAGGATAGAATTTGCTGGTGTTGTGGGGGTCGACCATATCAGTGGCTCCGAGTCTGAGGATCGTCTCGAGTTCATTGAGCGTAAGGTCAGGCCGAATTGAAAGTAGCAGGGCAGCCGCGCCTGCGACAAGAGGCGCGGCCATTGATGTTCCATCGGCGAGATAATAAAGCGAGTCTGGCCCAATTATGTGAACACCTGATTCATTGATAGCTGAGTAGAGGTCCGTTCCGGAGGCGCGAAGCGATAAAATGTCCTGACCGGGAGCGACTAAATCAATTATCGCGCCCCACGTCGAAAATGTCGTCATGTAGCCGTTTGATGCGAGCGCTCCAACCGCAAAGGCAGAATCGAAGGCAGCCGGGTAGAATCGTTGATTGGAGCCGCTGTTACCAGCGGCAATGACCACAAAAACGCCGTTCTGCCGCGCGATGGAAACTGCTTCGCGGAGAATGAGCGACTCGTAGGGGGTTCCCCAACTCAGATTGATGACCTGAGCGCCGGCATTGACGGCGTACATAATTCCTGCCGCCCCTACCGCATTTGTGGCGTTGGGACGAATCTTGACAGTCATAATTTGCGCAGTAGGCGCAACACCTATAATTCCAGTGCTATCACCACGTGCGGCAATAATACCGGCAATATAGGTCCCATGCCCCACGATGTCGCTAGGGTTATTGTCACCAGTGATCTTGCCGAAGGTCTGGATGTCTCCTGACACGTCGTATCCAAGTGTGTCATCTATAAATCCATTGTGGTCATCGTCAACGCCATTGTATGGGATCTCATCGGGATTTTTCCACATCTGTCCCTGAAGTTCCGGGTGGAGTAGGTCGGTCCCGGAATCAATAATAGCCACCACCACTTTGGTGTTTTCTGCGGGAGGAGTCTGGTACAAGGATTCTTTGCGGACATCAATTCCGGCCAATCCTGATTTCAGCACGACTTGGTCATTGAAGTCTCCCGCCAGTCGATTTATTCCCATGTATGTCTGACCAGAGTTGTGCAAATACCATTGCTCTCCAAATAGCGGTTCGGTCGGATAATCAAAAAACTCTATTGTTCGATCCTGCTCGACAAATTCGATATTGGCGCTGCCCAAAATTGAGACAACACCAGTTTTAGTCAACGTCGAATCATCAGTCTCGAGGAGCAGATATCTGTTCCATGCATCGCGACCTTTAATGGTGTTTTTGATATTGAGCCGTGATATTGAATTCAGCGCCTGGCCAGTGGAAAGGGCGCTTCGGATTCTTCCGATGGACGCTTCTGATTTTACCTTAACAATAAACCGTCCCGGAATTATCGCAGAAGCTGAAGTAACAGAAGCAACAATACTGAGAATGGTTGCGCCTAACAAAATTTGAACGGCAGAACTGTTGAATGCGTGTCTGGCCACGGTTCTTAATGTCACTACAACCTCATAGTTACGACGGTTTATCTGAAGTGAGAGATGCTACTAAATGACGTAACAGTACCTGCGACTGTTCAATCTGACATGTAATATACCTAAAGATAGCTGAAGGTCAATACCGCAGTGAATGGGTCGCGAAAAGCAATACCAGACGGTGAGGCATGGTAATACCTTTACTGACAGAGAGGCAGTTGAGCCAGAGTGATAAAGAGATGATCTATAAGCTGGGTCAGATCGGCAATATCAACTGTTCCGCCTGCATCGCCATCACAGTTTGCTTCTGCTTTACAAGCCAAAGGAGTAAGGCTAATGAAGAGATGATCGATAAGGGCCGTGATATCTGCAATATCGGTAATATCAGAGGCGTCATTATCAATATTACCGGTTCGGACCTTACAGCAGGACATACTGACCGAGCCGCCAAAGACAGCCGGGGAATATAAGCCAGGTTGGGCGGTAAATTGAACGCTCCACAGAGCGACAGTGTTCAATGAAATATTATTCACTCCAGCCAAATTGAAAGGAGGCAGACGAAACCACAAGCTAAGGATTGGACCGCTTCCGGGCGCAAGGGTGGCTCCCGCTATACCTGAAATAGTGAGCACTAAACGTTTGTTCGCCGGATCGGTGAAAAGTGTGTCCACATCCATAGGAGCGGAGCGAAGACCTGTCGTCCGAATAGAATCAAGAGGAAGGGATAACGGGCCAGACCAGGTGATTGGTACTATGAGATTGCCTAAAGGAATATAGTTCTGCGCGCTTATGTCTACTTTAATCTTTTGTGAAGGCCCTCCGGTAACTTCGGCAGCATCGATCGTATCGGCATGGACGTAGATCAAATCGGGCTGTTCAGCGCTATAATTACCCGATGCCGTTGTTATAGTTACTGAAACATCGCGCAAGCCGGGCGTTTGATAGATGTGGTTCGGTGATTGATCGCTTGATCCATTTTCATCGCCAAAATCCCAATCCCAAAGTGAGACCACTTTCGCGGTCTGACCGACAAAATTTACACTGAGAGGCGCGGGACCAAAATTCGGAGACGAACTAAATGTTACACCCGAGAGCCAGGTCGCGAGCGCGTCCTGAATCCAGCAGCGCATTCTTCCCATCTGCTGGAGAGAGAAATTAGTGTAGCAAGCATCGCTTGCATATCCCATGTAGTTTCTGAAGGAACTCGGCGCCCAAGTTGCGCCATTGCATGGACTCGTACCAGCAGGATCAGAGCAGTTAAAATTAGTCGGGGTAGGGCGGGTATCGGCGCAAAGATCGCCGGTCAGATCCGTATCGGCTGCGCCCGGGCTTTCGTAGCATGCATCACACGCGTTAACCTCGCTCACACCGCGCTGGGTATGGTGCAGCCCAAGGTTATGTCCGACCTCGTGGGTCATTGTCTTACGGCCGGCTCCGAAACCGCCATTGGCTGCATCCGTGACAACACAACCGCCAGTTGTCTGAAGTGAGTTGGGCGACCAGGGAAGATAGGCGTATCCGAGGAGTCCCTGGGAGGCAAGCGAGACCACAAAGACATTGAGCTGCGAATCGGGGGAAATGGCGTAGGTATTCTTCATCGGATTATCTTCAGCGTTGGTAAGATTTCGATAGGTCGTCGAGTTGACAAAGCGCCAATCATATTCAAACTGAATCCCTGACGGCAAAAAATCCGAATTCAACTGATTCATCTGATTGGTCACATCAGCGGCTGTGGCAGCAGCATTGGTTCCATCGGTATTTCGAAAAACATGAATGTACATGCGAATGGTTAATATCGGAGGATTGACACCGGGTATATAGCCGTTTCTGGTCAGCGCATTATCGCACATGCCGTCTTGTGGGCAGGCATTCGGCGAGCGGTCGAGACGACTCATAATGGCTTCGTTCACAGCCGGAGTTCCGCACCAGTCAGTCTTAAGTGTGCCGGAGACGACTCTGTTCTGAGGCGATGCCGAGCTTACCAATAGAAATATAAGAATCGAACTGTGAATCAATTTCAGGAGAGAAGTCCTATTTACCACACCAACCATTTTGTTACGTACTCTTTCTATCGAAGCACTTTAATACAGAACGCTATCCTATTCGCCAACGTCTACTGGCAGACGGACAGCTGTGCCAGTGAGATAAAGAGATTGTCAATTAGCGCTGTCAGGTCTGAGATATCAACCAAACCGCCTCCATCGCCATCACAGTTTGCTTCTGCTTTACAAGCCAAAGGAGCAAGGCTTATGAAGAGATGATCGATCAGAGCAGTAATATCGGAAATGTCTGTTATATCAGAAGGGTCGTTGTCGACGTTGCCAGCGCGGACCTTACAGCAGGACATGCTGACAGAGCCGCCAAAGACGACTGGTGAATACGAGCCAGGTATTGCAGTAAACTGAGCGCTCCATAGAGCGACGGTACTCAGTGAGATATTATTTACTCCTGCGACATTAAAGGGAGGCAGACGGAACCACAAGCTAAGGATTGGACTTGTTCCGGGAGCAAGCGAATCTGTCCCTAAAGCGGTCATGGTCAATACTAATCGCTTGGTGGGCGGATCGGTGAAGAGTGTGTCGACATCCATAGCAGAGGAGCGAAGACCAGTAGTTCGGATCGAATCAAGAGGCAGTGCGAATGGACCTGACCACGTTATCGGAATTGTGAGCGATGTGAGTGGAAGATAATTTCTCGCAAAAATATCGACCTTAATTTTTTGTGATGGAGTTCCAAGAACATCCGCGCCGTCAACGGTATCGGCATGAATCCAAATCAATCCTTTTTCAGTATTGGTATACGGGCCCTGCGGTGTCTCAATGTTCAATAACACAGTCTGCCGTCCGGCAGTGGTGTAGGTGTGCTGAGGCGATTGAGTGTTTGAACTGTCACCATCCCCGAAAGCCCATGTCCATTGGCTCACTGTTTTAGAGGACGACCCGGTAAAGTCGACAACGAGTGGCAACGGTCCAAAAGTCGGAGCTGCCGTAACTCGGGCATTCGCTATCCATCCGGATAAGACAGTATTTGTCCAGCAGTGAATACGACCGGCCTGTTGGGGTGTGAAATTATCATAACAGTTAGCAGGTGCGTAGCCCATATAGTTGCGGAAGGGGGTTGCACCCCATGCAGTCCCGCCACAATCTGTGCCGCCAGGATTTCCGCATGAGCCTTGGTTCGTCGGAGTCGGGGGGGTATCCTCACACAAATCTCCGGTCAGATCGCCGTCGGGGGAGTTTGCCAACTCATAGCACGGCCCGCAGGATTCAGTTTCATCAACACCATGAAAAGTATGCCATAATCCAAGACAGTGGCCGATCTCATGGGAAATTGTTCCTCCGTTATCTATCGGCGGAAAGTGCACAGGGTGAAGCAGTACAATACCACCCTGCTTACCGAGAGCATCGCTATCCCAAGGAAATGTGCCGAACGAATATGAGAACTCAGGGTCAGGCACATAAATATTCAATTGTGAATCAGGACTGACGGCGTAGAGATTTTTCATCCCGAAGATTTCACCTTCGCTCAGAGAACGATAGGTGGTGGATTTGACTACCCGCATTTTATATTCAAATTGAATGCGGCGGGGAAGGAAATCCTGATTGATAAAGGTAACGGCATTGGCGACATCAGTAGCAGATGCCGTTTGCCCGCTTCCGTCACTGTTGGCAAAAACATGGAACATCAGACGGATATAAACGATAGGGCTCGTTGAGTCGGGAATAGAAAGATTACGTGTCGCGGGGTTATCACACGATCCTTGTAATATACAGGCGGCAGATTGCCGGAGGTTTGGGTTATGTTGAGCTTTTTCATCCCAGACGATCTGAGTTCCACACCAGTTTCCCGCGCGCGAAACAGATTGGTCTGAGGCGTCTTCAGCCGAACCGCTGCGTGGCACGAGCGCTATTGTTGAAGAAACTGTAAGAATTGCAAAAAACAGACGTAATTTAACGCTCATGAGCATCCTCTCCTGTATCCTTTCATGTCCAGCGCAAAAAAAGTCAATTGGCGGGAGCTGTAGAAGTGTAATCCGTGTCAAAATGAATCAAAATTAGTACCTGTTAATATAGGCTCTATTAGGCGTTTCGGCAAGGATTTTTTGCACATAAGATGCTTTCGCTTCAAAGTTTACCGGAGAAGAACGCCTTAAACCCGAACCAATAGGAAATTAATATTATGCGCAGTTTTTGCGTCCTTCGTGGTGTCTGAGGCGGAATTCGGGTTTAGGATTTCGTTCGAAAATCAATTAATACCGAGGGGCAGGTTCGAACTGCCGACCCCCTGCTCCACAGGCAGGTGCTCTAACCAGCTGAGCTACCCCGGCATTACGAGAAGCCATAAGCTATATAATTGGAGCAGTATGTCAAGAGAATTGCCGACAGGGTTTTAGAGCCTGCTTAAAAGCTCAAAACATCTAAATTAAGATTGATCTATTCACAGTCACCGCTTTTGGATTTATTGGACGGCCCCGATCCCACTGAAACATGATAGCCGCCGGTTGTGCTTCCCCGTGAAACATAGTCGATATTTACCCCGCCAAACCGCTCAAGGTATTCTTTGAGACCCGGCTCGATATAGACAGTCACACCCTTATCCTCAAGCAGCTCTAAACTTTCAACTGACTCATCCAGAGCCAGACCAAGACTCGGCCCGCCTCAGCCATGTCCTTGAAAATAGATGACGAGTTTGTTTCCCTTACCCTGAGGAGAGAGCATCACTTTCTTGAGTTCTTCGCCAGCTTTGTCGGATATTTGCAACATTAGTATCCCTTCATCGAAGCACAGTCCAATCGGAAGGTAATATAGCGAACACTCCCGATAATCGATTAAAAATAAACGGAGGCGGGATTAGTTAAGGACAGTCTGTCGTTGAAGCCAAACTAATAAACAGATGGTCGATTAGGGCCGTCAGGTCCGAAATGTCGACCGCTCCTGTTCCATCGGTGTTGGCTTCGTTCGGACAACACAACGGAGAGAGGGAAATGAAGAGATTGTCAATTAATGCGGTCAGATCGGATATATCGGCGACATCTCCAAGATCACAGTCGACATTGCCTGTCGCGGCAAGACAACAAGGCGTGATAAAATCTTTCAAAAACCAAGCGCCAGTATATGGTGAGGTTTTGAAAAACTCTTCAAGCATCGAAGCAACTTTTACCCGCCCCGAGTCTGAAGGATGTGTCCCATCAGAAACGAGATCCGAACAAAGCCACGTAAGTCCGTCGATCTGACGTGGTATGACCCCGTCCGCCCATAAGTACGGGCCCCAAGCGAGCCACGGTGCTTTGACCGCGCCTGAGTCACTGAGATAGTTAAGAGAATCGTTTCCTGTGAGCTGAGATTCGATGAGCCAGCGGTAAGAAAACCCGGCCTCATACGAAAAAGGTTCAGGATTGAGCGTTGTTGACGCGTAACCGGCGTAGATTCGCGATGAGACAAATACCTGAAGGATATTGGGATATTTCACCTTCAAAAGACGCACTACATCGCGAAGATTATCCCTTAAAGAGATTGCATGCCCAGGGAAGGGATTAGTGGGCCCTGCATTCGCCTCCTTAAGCCAGACAGCTCGCACCTGTTTTGATGATAGGCCTTGAGTGGTGAGTCTGTTATTAATGACGGTCCAGAATGCAGCCGTGTCATAAACAATTTTAGCTGCGGTCTGACCGCCCTGTGCGCCGTCAACAATGCGAAGTTGCGGATGTCGCGTTGTATCCCCCTGCATGTCCAGGACAAAACGGCTGAATTCCTGGGTTGTATTCGACATGCCGACTGAAAGCAGAACCCATGATCCATTGACCGTATCTGGCAGACCTGAGGTATTGAGCGGAACAAAACTTTGTGCGAGCGATATGCCATTATTATGATGCCAAATTGGCGGCTGGTTGATTCCCCCCGGGTATAGCCCACCAGGCTGTCCTTTGTAAGTTCCGGTAAGCTCGGTAAGCGGAATGAAACCTTTTGATGTGCTGTCGCAGTTTGCGGCGTGTGAGAATGACCCGCCCACACAGATGATTGTGACTAAGATACTTTGGATAGCTCCGCTCAACATAACGCCTCCTGTCATCGACATCAAAAAGATTGGCCAGCCTGAGTTGCCATGAGTCTTCTTAAGATAGGACAAAAGACGGCGGATGCAAGAAAATTGTGGGAGCCATAACTAAACTCCGCACAGATTACCGCACCCGACCCTCATATCAAAACGATGACGGCTGACCGAGATGTGTTGTACGGGCATGACTCAGACCTGCCACCAATACCGCAGGAAACGTCCACAGAACAATATAAAAGAGACGCCATTTCCATTTGGACGATCTGGCCGATTGTGCGTCAGGTCCTGTCATTCTCACAGTTCATTACAGACCGGCAATGGATTAGTCGTGATGAAAAGAAAATCTATGAGAGCCGTGAGGTCGCTGATATCAACTATACGATCCAAACTCCCATCCATATTCGCCTCTTCAAGACAACAGGGGTCGGTAAGTGAGATAAAAAGATGATCCATAAGCGCTGTCAGGTCGGCTACGTCGACAACATCCTGCCCATCACAGTCGACATTGTCCGCAAAGCCAGTACAACATCCGGCGGGTTTCACCTGCCACGATTTCGTGTAAATGTAATCGCCTGAGTTTATAGAATCACCGTTGGCGGCGTTACCCGCAGCGTAAAATGTAATTATTCCCGCTGGAGTTGAAGGGGCGACCCATTTCATAGTCCAGCTAAACGAGGTGTCGCTTTTCCCAATATCAGTACCGTGGAATGTTTGCTTGAGGTACTGCCTTCCATTATTTGAAACGGATTTTTGGGTCCTGATCGTATCGGTTGCCAGAAGTGTTCCGATGGGCCTTCCCAATGAATCAAGCACAGTCATTTCAAAACCCCATCTCTGCTGGCCGCTGTGCGCAACGGTGAGATCGATATCCAATGTATCGCCTGCACGGTATCTCGGGGATGAGACAAAAAAAATACCGCCAGTCCCGGTGTTGAGATTGCCGTGGCACAGTCCTATTCCGCAACTGCTTTCACCGGGCGCACCGGTAAGGCCGTTGGGAGGATTTGCCGCTGTTGCGTAGAGAAGGCCCGAGACCGCAAGGGACACGCATACAAGAGCTATCAGCGTTTTAGCTATGATTCTTGAACTAAACATCTTCTGTGCAAAACTTCAATGCAGGAGTGTCAATAGAAACGTCATACCTATCCAGAACAGTATACCTGAATTCAGCAATTCGTCAAGACCGAGATTTGGCGAATCCTCTTAAATTTTGCTTGTCGTCACCTTATCAGAGCTTCAATAAAAAACCGCAGGCCATTTGCTGAGCCTGCGGTATATCCGATAATTTAACACGAAATTCTACATACAGGTTGCTGTCGGAGCCAGCGAAATGAAAAGATGATCAATCATATTCGTCAAATCCGAAATATCGACCAGACCATCAATCGAACCGTCGGTGTTCCCTTCGGGATCACATGCCAGCGGAGTGAGCGCTATAAAGAGATGATCGATTAATGCTGTCAGGTCAGAAATATCGACAAGATCGTCGAGACTGCCATCGGTATTCCCAGTCAGGTTTATACAGCAGCTTGCCGGGCCGAAATTCTGCCAGAAGCCGCTATTGAGTTTGAAGCTTGGCGATGTGCTCGGTCCGACTGCCGTCTGTCCGACTGTGCTGCTCAGAATATAACTTGGCGATGTTCCGCGGTTTCCGCCGCTTGAAATGACCTGCCATTTTATCTGTTCGCCTGTTTGGCTCGCTGATCGGAAAATCGAAGGCGTTCCAGAACCGTTTTCTACAGCGGTCACAGGTGGGGTCGATGTGACAGGGACCAGCGCGACCGCAGTTGAAGTGCTCGAACCAGTTCGGGGCGATGACTCCACCGGCGCAACAACCGAAACAGGTTTTGGCTTGGATGTTGATTTCTTGGTGTCTGCTCCATTGACTGTACCTACGAACAGTAAGGCGCAACATCCAAGCAACAGTGTTTTTATAATACTTTTTCTCATAGGTTCAATTCCCTTATCCTGAAAAGTCTGAATTATACTTTATAAATATGCCTTTTTGGGCTTTCGTCAACAAATTTATTCGCACAACCTTTCACAAATATCAACTTACTGCTTGGGACTCGTAGTCTGCGCTTGTTGGTCACGCATTGCCTTCATTTCGGCTTCGAGTTTCGCCATGCGCTCCCCTATCTCAGCCCGTTGTGCGGCAAGTTCGGCTTCAACTCGCGCGTTGTGTTCCTCGACAGTAATGACTTTACGGTCGAGAGATACGAGCGAAGGATTCGCGGCATCGCCGGGTACAGGGGAGATCGCGGGTATGGTCAGATCAACTGTCCCGTAGGCGGTCGGGAAATACTTTGCGCGAATCCAGCGTATATTAACAGACGGGGTACCAAGACCCGAGGACTTTCGGGCGTTGTAGTAGTATCGATGCGTCCCCGCCCCTTCTGAAAAGAGGCGTGCACATGAAATCGGTTCAATGGACCCGTCCGTCGGCGAAGCACTCCCTACGCGATGGACACTTGAACCCGGAATGCCAAAGGCGGCGTTGCTGGCTGTTTTATCTACTGTGAAATATACTTCTGTGTATGTTCCGATGACGTGACTAAGGACTACGTAGCCGCCCGCCGTGACCTCCACATACCCCGCTGCTGGGATAGTGATATCCACTGAGTCAAGCGTGTACGAACTGATCGCGGCAAAGGGGAAAGAGAAACTCGTCACTGTATTAGCTACACCCGGCTCATCAAACATTTCCCCTGCGCTTATCGAGCTTGATGGCAGAAGAACGGCTCCATTCCCAGTTAATCCAGCATCAATTGAGGCAGAGACTGTTCCAGCGGAATTTCTCATAGTGAGAGTCGAAGCTGTTGATGTAGTACCTCCGGAAAATCGCATCCCGGGACTCCCGGTTTCTTTATTGAGCTCAAGCAATCCGCCGCCGTCCAAGTTTGCCGAAAGATAGGCAGTGGTATTGTTGCCGGATAAATCGTTCAATATGAGTTCTCCCCAAGTCGAACCCCAAATGCGGAATTGCTCCAATCCGTCGGAGCCATATCCGACGCAAAATTGAATCCCGGGATTTATTTCCATCCACGGCTGAGCAGAAAATTGCCACTGGCTACTTGCATCCAGATGGCTGGTGTTTCCTGTCATTGCCCCGCCAGACAAGGGCAGATAGTCTGGTGCGAATATTGCCGTTCCAGCTTCGATGGCTGAATACGCCGATGAAGCAGTCCAGGCATACGGAACAGAAGTTAACTTACTACAGGGGGAAATCTCCGGATCAGCGCCGACCGTTATCCCTAACCATCGACTGGAATCGAGAAAATCGGTTGGGTCGATAGGAGCCATGGGAGTTTGGCCAAGCGCGACAGTGAAGAGGCCACTTGTTGTAGTCACACTCACGGCTCCGCTGTTCCATATCAGATTTGCTGGGGCCGAGGCAACCGCATCGTTCCAGACTCTAAACGTGACGGTTTGAGGACCATTGGGGACAACTATCCCGCCGGCATCGGTCAATCTACCCTGGTAATTGACAAGGTGCGGAGTCGAAGGAGTCACAGCAAAAGCTGTGTTCAGAATTACTCCATTTAACAATACTGCGCAGAGCAGTCCCGTCAGCGTTTTGCTTATCCCTTTGGGGATGTGGACATTAGAGAGAGTCATCGGTTTCCTCCTGTGTTTTGTGGATGCAAAAAACGTGTAGATTCGATGGTAATTACGATTTCAATTTCCTTTACGTGCGCTGTAACTCATCGGGATGGGCAATTATGAGATCAATATTATGCCACAGGCCGACCAATTGCTATTTAAGCGTGTCCAAGAAGTCTGTGGAACCAATATACAAACAAAGGCCGGATTGACAAGATAATTTTTGAAATGTGCTTTGTTGGACACGTTTGTTTAGCTCCGTCACACGCCGAAGCGGGGAATTGGCAATAAAATAAATATTAAGAGATGACTTGACACGGGTGCGCGGCTGATATATTATCGAATCCCAGCCAAGTTAAAGGATTTAGTTGGTTGGAACATTTAGAGTGTGAACCTGTTGTAAATACGCTTACTAAAGGCGGAAAACAGCGGGTAAAAGCAGGGATATAAAAAAAAGTTAGTAAGTCTAAAAAAAGTTCTTGACATCAAAGTAGTCAGTTAGATATACTGCAAATCTGCCCAGCAGAAATGCTTGGCACTTTTTTTCGATAACGGTTCTTTGAAAACTAAATAGCCACGTGATAAGACAGAAACAATAGATTCTGTCCGCAAGACGCGGGTCTATAGATTCTTTGGAATCTTGAGATCATTTTTGATAGATAAATCAGAACGATGCGTACGTTTGTACGTGTCATGGATCACGAATGTAAATATTTAATATTTTACGGAGAGTTTGATCCTGGCTCAGAACGAACGCTGGCGGCGTGCTTAATACATGCAAGTCGAACGAGAAAATCCGGCTTCGGTTGGGTGAGTAAAGTGGCGACCGGGTGAGTAACACGTGGACAATCTTCCTTTAAGCCCGGGATAATCCCTCGAAAGGGGGTCTAATACCGGATAACATTACGAAGCGGCATCGCTTTGTATTCAAAGGCGGGGCAACCTGTCACTTATAGATGAGTCCGCGGTTCATTAGCTTGTTGGCGGGGTAATGGCCCACCAAGGCTACGATGAATAGCCGGCCTGAGAGGGTGAACGGCCACACTGGGACTGAGATACGGCCCAGACTCCTACGGGAGGCAGCAGTAGGGAATATTGCGCAATGGACGAAAGTCTGACGCAGCAACGCCGCGTGAGTGATGAAGCATCTTGGTGTGTAAAACTCTGTCAGTGGGGAAGAAACGTAGAGGTAGTAACTGCCCTCTGCCTGACGGTACCCACAGAGGAAGTCCCGGCTAACTCCGTGCCAGCAGCCGCGGTAATACGGGGGGGACGAGCGTTGTTCGGATTTATTGGGCGTAAAGGGCGCGTAGGTGGGCTTTCAAGTCGGTTGTGAAAACCCCGGGCTTAACCCGGGGCCTGCACTCGATACTGTTAGTCTTGAGTACGGTAGAGGAGAGTGGAATTCCAGGTGTAGCGGTGAAATGCGTAGATATCTGGAAGAACACCAGTAGCGAAGGCGGCTCTCTGGAACGATACTGACACTAAAGCGCGAAGGCTTGGGTAGCAAACAGGATTAGATACCCTGGTAGTCCAAGCGGTAAACGATGGGTACTAGATGTCGGGGGTATCGACCCCCCCGGTGTCGCAGCTAACGCATTAAGTACCCCGCCTGGGGAGTACGATCGCAAGATTGAAACTCAAAGGAATTGACGGGGGCCCGCACAAGCGGTGGAGTATGTGGTTTAATTCGAAGCAACGCGCAGAACCTTACCTGGGTTTGACATGCTTGAGACCGTCGGTGAAAGTCGACTTCCTCTTCGGAGGCTCTTGCACAGGTGCTGCATGGCTGTCGTCAGCTCGTGCCGTGAGGTGTTGGGTTAAGTCCCGCAACGAGCGCAACCCTTGTTCATAGTTGCCATCAGGTTATGCTGGGAACTCTATGAAGACTGCCGGTGACAAGCCGGAGGAAGGTGGGGATGACGTCAAGTCCTCATGGCCCTTACATCCAGGGCTACACACGTACTACAATGGCCGGTACAGAAGGTTGCAAGACCGCAAGGTGGAGCTAATCCCCAAAACCGGCCTCAGTTCGGATTGGAGTCTGCAACTCGACTCCATGAAGTTGGAATCGCTAGTAATCGCTGATCAGCAGGTAGCGGTGAATACGTTCCCGGGCCTTGTACACACCGCCCGTCAAGCCACGGAAGTTGGGAGCACCCGAAGTCGTTTGCCTAACCGCAAGGAAGGCGACGCCTAAGGTGATACCGACGACTGGGGCTAAGTCGTAACAAGGTAGCCGTAGCGGAAGCTGTGGCTGGATCACCTCCTTTCTAAGGAGTACGGTGTGCGTCCCGATCGTTACGGTCGAGGACACATCTAGGTCGAGCGTCTCGGGCAGGAACATTGTTTCGTCTTTCCGTGGCTGTTTATTATAAATTTTCGCTTATAGGCGAACGTTTCTAAATTAACTCTCGGGCCTATAGCTCAGTTGGTTAGAGCGCGCGCCTGATAAGCGCGAGGTCAGTGGTTCAACTCCACTTAGGCCCAGTAAGATTTCGGGGATGTAGCTCAGTTGGGAGAGCGGCGGCTTTGCAAGCCGTAGGTCACCGGTTCGATCCCGGTCATCTCCAGATGAAGTACTTGGTTTGTTGTAGAGATACAGCTGGCCCTCTCACAGAGAATGTGGGAAACAAATTTTTAGTCAGTCAGCAATGATTGACCGGTTTCGGAAACGAGACCAACGGTTCTTTGACAACTTCATATCGTATAGTAAAGATGCGTAACGAGTATCTTCCAATAGGCTGCGCAGTGAATGCGCACCAATTTTATATAATGTATGCTCTTAGGTGAATTAATATCGATTAAGCTACTAAGGGCAAACGGTGGATGCCTTGGCACAGAGAGGCGATGAAGGACGTGGTAAGCTGCGATAAGCTCCGTTTAGCCGCAAACAGGCTTCGAGACGGAGATTTCCGAATGGGGCAACCCGACCGGGGTCACACCCGGCCATTGTACGATGAATACATAGTCGTCCAAAGCGAACGCGGAGAACTGAAACATCTAAGTAACCGCAGGAACAAAAGACAAAAGTGATTCCCTCAGTAGCGGCGAGCGAAGCGGGAAGAGCCTAAACCGGCCGACACGTTAAAGCCTGATAGCGTTGTGTCGCCGGGGTCGTGGGAGCCATCGATCTGGTATCTGACAGATCAAGAAGTTACAAAACTCATATATAGGAGAACGGCCTGGAAAAGCCGACCGGAGAAGGTGAAAGTCCTGTAACTGAAATGTATGAGACTTCTTTGGATTTCCCAAGTAGGGCGGGACACGTGGAATCCTGTTCGAATCCGCCGGGACCATCCGGCAAGGCTAAATACTACTCTGTGACCGATAGTGAACTAGTACCGTGAGGGAAAGGCGAAAAGTACCCCTAATGGGGAGTGAAATAGTACCTGAAACCGTTTGCCTACAAGCGGTCGGAGGAAAGGCGACTCTTCGGAGTTTCCGGACTGACGGCGTGCCTATTGAATAATGACCCGGCGAGTTACTTCTCAGTCGCAAGGTTAAGCGAACATCTCGCGTAGCCGTAGCGAAAGCGAGTCTGAATAGGGCGATTCAGTGGCTGGGAGTAGACCCGAAACCATGTGATCTATGCATGACCAGGATGAAAGTTCGGTAAAACGAGCTGGAGGTCCGAACCCACCGGCGTTGAAAAGCTGGGGGATGAGTTGTGCATAGGGGTGAAAGGCCAATCAAACTTGGAAATAGCTGGTTCTCCTCGAAATAACTTTAGGGCTAGCCTCGGAATATAGTATCGCGGAGGTAGAGCACTGAATGGGCTAGGGGTCCTAAAGATTACCAAACCCAATCAAACTCCGAATGCCGTGATATGTTCTCCGGGAGTCAGGCAGTGTGGGATAAGCTTCATTGCCGAGAGGGAAACAACCCAGACCATCAGCTAAGGTCCCAAAATCATACTAAGTGGTAAAGGATGTGGAATTACTTAAACAGCTAGGATGTTGGCTTAGAAGCAGCCATCATTTAAAGAGTTCGTAACAGATCACTAGTCTAGTGACTCCGCGCCGATAATTAAAGGGACTATGTATGATACCGAAGCTATGGGTTTGCACTTTGTGCAAGCGGTAGAGGAGCATTGTGTGTTAGATTGAAGGTTTGCCGTCAGGCAGGCTGGACCGCACACAAGAGATTATGTCGGGACGAGTAGCGATAAAGCAAGATACAAACTTGCTCACCGTAAGCCTAAGATTTCCTGGGCAAGGTTAAACCTCCCAGGGTCAGTCGGATCCTAAGGCGAGGCCGAAAGGCGTAGTCGATGGTAACCAGGTTAATATTCCTGGACTTGTGAAGAGGCGTTTTAAGCTATGGGGTAACGCAGAAGTGAAGGTTAGCCGGGCGATGGTTGTCCCGGTCCAAGGTGGTAGGTGGGGAGCGCAGGCAAATCCACGCTCCTAACACCGAGAGCCGAGTGGGTGGTCGCAAGACCTGAACTAACCATAATCATGCTGCCAAGAAAAGCCTCTATGCTAGTTGCTTCGCAATCCGTATCGCAATCCGCCACAGGTAGGCGAGGAGAATATCCTAAGGTGCTCGGGATAACTCATGTTAAGGAACTAGGCAAATTAACTCCGTAACTTCGGGAGAAGGAGTGCCATGAGTAGGTGACATAACAATTGAAGCCGAAAATGGCCGCAGAGAAATGGCCGCGGTGACTGTTTACTAAAAACACATGTCTCTGCCAAGTCTAACAAGACGACGTATAGGGACTGATACCTGCCCGGTGCTGGAAGGTTAAAAGGAGATGTCAGCCGCAAGGCGAAGCATTGAATTGAAGCCCCAGTAAACGGCGGCCGTAACTATAACGGTCCTAAGGTAGCGAAATTCCTTGTCGGGTAAATTCCGACCTGCACGAATGGTATAACTATTGCGGCACTGTCTCAACATGGGCCCCGGTGAAACTGTAGCAGCGGTGAAGATGCCGTTTACCCGTATCGGGACGGAAAGACCCCGTGAACCTTTACTATAACCTGACATTGGTGTTCGGTGCCGTGTGTGTAGCATAGGTGGGAGACGTTGAAGCTGGTCCGCTAGGATCGGTGGAGTCACCGGTGAAATACCACCCTCATGTTATTGAATATCTAACCTTGGAATCATTAGCAGGTTCAGGAACAGTGTCAGGCGGGTAGTTTAACTGGGGCGGTTGCCTCCAAAAAAGTAACGGAGGCGCGCAAAGGTTCCCTCAGGCCGGGTGGTAATCGGCTGTAGAGCGTAATGGTATAAGGGAGCTTAACTGCGAGACTTACAAGTCGAGCAGATGCGAAAGCAGGTCATAGTGATCCGGCGGTAGTGTATGGAAATGCCGTCGCTCAACGGATAAAAGGTACTCCGGGGATAACAGGCTTATCTCCTCCGAGAGTTCATATCGACGAGGGGGTTTGGCACCTCGATGTCGGCTCATCACATCCTGGGGCTGGAGAAGGTCCCAAGGGTTTGGCTGTTCGCCAATTAAAGTGGTACGTGAGCTGGGTTTAGAACGTCGCAAGACAGTTCGGTCCCTATCTGATACGGGCGCAGGAAACTTGAAGAGATTTGACCTTAGTACGAGAGGACCGGGTTGAACCAACCGCCGGTGCACCTATTGTCACGCCAGTGGCATCGTAGGGTAGCTGCGTTGGGAAGGGATAAGTGCTGAAAGCATCTAAGTACCAAGCCCACTCTAAGATTAGGTTTCCCTTGGCGCAAGCCTCTAAAGACCCCTGGAAGATGACCAGGTAGATAGGTCACAGATGTACGCACAGTAATGTGTTCAGTCGAGTGATACTAATCGGTCGTGAGGCTTAATCGTAAAATTTACCTACGAGTGTATCTTAACCAATTGTCTGCGCTCCTGCGCAACCTATTGGGCGATACGTTACGCCTTTACAAATACGGTATGAAAATATTCTCGGTGGCAATAGCGATCGGGTCACACCTGTTCCCATCCCGAACACAGAAGTTAAGCCGATCAACGTCGATGGTACTGCGTGGGAGACTGCGTGGGAGAGTAGAAAGCTGCCGGGGTAATTGTAAAACCCCTCTTGCGGATAAGCGAGAGGGGTTTATTTATTTGTGATTGTCAAATAGCTTTAAAAATCTCTTATTGCTAATCAAAACTAGGTAGGTGATCTATTAGAAGATATCCATTGAACGAAATCAAACCGCATCTTATAGCGAATTCCGATACCAAGATCAGAAGCCGCCCCTTAATTGATCGTCGATTCGATAGCGCAGTGAATATCGGACAATTAGTAACAAACTTCTTAATGGTACTTGTAACGAGTTGGTTCTCTTACATCTCAATAGATGTCTACAATAAGAACAACGACTTACATAAGCAGTCTCGCAGGCTTCAAATTCAACCCATCCTAGAGTTTGTCGAAGCGCAGCCGAATAGTGACAAGACTTGGATATCTCTTAGAATCAAAAATATCGGCGCCGGCCCTGCCTTAGACATACGTCTCATCATTCACCAAGACACCATATTAAGCGACATCGCTTATTTTTGTTTTCCACTTGGTGTCAATAAAGACACCGCTCTTCTCAGAAAAAGAAGGGCATCTGACGCAGTTCAGAGAATCGGTGACTATGATGTTCAAGACCATATTGACTCAAGAGAAGAGGTTATATTCGAGTTCATGCAAAATCCCACATCCGAGGCTTTCGGTGTCTTTGGTTCAAAGTATAGTTTTTTCTTTTCGTATTTTGATAGTGATGGCAATGAATATCTCCGAATATTTAATGAGAGCTCTAGTTCACCAGTTTTTCCCATTATTATTATTCCAAAGAAAGGCTTTTTTCAGGATAGTTTAAGAGACCTAGCTAGAAATATACCTCAAGGCGGTGCAGGAACATTGGAAAATATATCGATACGCGGACCTCACGGATGGTTTCAAGACATAGATTCACTTTATTTGGAAGAATCGAACATGGAATCATTGAAAGATTCAGCCAAACAATTTTAACTCTACAAACGCTTTAGATGATGTCTCATTTATTAATCTCCAGAAACGGAGTAAGGCGGCTGGGCTTCTTCAATCACGGTCGCCGGTGTTCCGCACGAAGAACCATGACGATGATATTCAGATCAAATCAAAGGCAATCCAACTGCTATGTAAGTTTCTCCAAGACAAACTGAGGTGTCAGCCAAGAATGTGAACCACCCGAACTCGGAACTCCCCTCCAAGACTTCTCGCGTCCCGCCACGGCGGACCTGAGAACCTCGTGCACCAGCTTTTCTTTGCTTACACAAATACCCCTCGGCGCGCGACAGCCTGTCTCACCACAGCGGGCAGGCGTGGCGGGCCACGCGAAGATGTTCATGGATGGCGCTGAGGGGACGTCAGTCCGCCCAGGCGGACTGACCTACGGGGCATCAAGGTAGTAGGTCAGGATCCTCGTGATCCTGACTCTTACTTCTTTCACATTGTAATCGCATGTCAAATTGTTTCGTGGCTGGTGTACGTCCCGC
>JAWXAN010000015.1 GCA_034439475.1 Candidatus Zixiibacteriota bacterium | reverse complement strand
TGAGCGGGACAATCATATCATCGATAACTATAGGCTGGCCTTGGACTCCGAGCATTCGCGGAATGGAAAAACCGTAGACATCGGCATCGAGCAGACCGACTTTTTTGCCTAACCGCGCGAGGGCGCAGGCCAGGTTTACAGTCACAGTCGATTTGCCGACACCCCCTTTGCCGGACGAGACGGCGATAAATCTATCGGCGAAATTGATGACAGAAGCTGGCGCCCGACCCGTAGCGGGTTGGTTTCCGGTCGTCGGTTTGACTCCCATACCGAGTTTTGTCCGAAGCTCGGTCCGCTGTTGGTCGTTCATGACATCGAATTTGACGGCGACCCGCTCGACGCCGGGAATGAGCATGACGGCATTTGTGACATCGTTTGTGATTTTCTCTTTGAGGGGACAGCCTGGAACGGTAAGGGTGACGCCGACAGTGACATCGCCGCCTTCAATATCGACAAATTTGATCATTCCAAGTTCTGTGAGGGGCTTTTTGAGTTCCGGGTCATCGATTCCGGAGAGGATGTGCATGACGGTTTCGGTATTGAGCATAACAAAAATCTCTTTCACAGGGTGTAACGACTTTTATAGTCGCAAGTTCCGAGGGTTAATAAAGGAGTATTGGGGGGTGAAAGCAACGAGGGAAATGGGGACGGTGGTACAAGGGCTGGTGCACGGGGCTTTCAGGTCCGCCCCACCACAGCGGGCAGGCGTGGCGGGATGTACACCAGTCACGTAAATAAGGGCAGGCACAGGGACCTGCCCCTACAAATATAGAACTGTGACACTAATGCCGCACATTCGATATTGCGTCGATATTCCGTAGGGGCAACCCCCCGTGGTTGCCCTCTTCATCATCTCATATTCGTCTTCATCCTTGGTGCGGGGCAGACTGGACGAAGAATAAGTAAGTGGTGTCGGGCGTCTCTGCCCGACACAAAAAGACAGTCAGGCATCCGCCGCGGCGGACTGCAATGGAATGGTAGGGCAAGATCAGATCCGTCTTTCATTGAGACATAGGTTCCAGTGGCATTCTTAGCCAGCACGTCGCTTGCACCCGCCGCTCCGGCTCCTTTGCGGCCATGGATGATATTACCCAACGCTGTGACATAGCTGTCCATGCGAAGATTATTATTTGACTGCAAATACAGATTGCCGTTTATGTGCACCCGTCCAAAGAGCGTCATATCCGGACCGGGGGCGATCTCCAAATCATTGCCATAAAATACCGCAAACTGGAAAATCGGTATAAGCGCAGTTTCGAACGTTTGAGACATTTCAACCTTGCCATGATCCTGCAAGCTGGTCGCTGTCGAGTTCAAACTGAAAGATTTCATCAGCGCATGCAGCCCGGCCATAGAGCCGACTGTCAGATCCTTGACTGTAGGAAATCCGTCATCTGTGGTCGAGTATACCACCGCGCAGTTATTTACGGCATTTGTTCCTATAGGCATGACCAGCGGCGGAGCGCCGGTGCTGTCGTAGGTACACTGAAGCGATGCCGCGGCCTGCTCAAGCCCCGCTTCTGCCGCATAAAAGGCATGCATCTCATGCAATTTGGTTGCCAGCGATTGAGACCTCTGTATCCGAAGTCGACATTGTCGCCAACCCGATTAGTGTAAGCAGACCGACCATGATAAGCGCGATCAGAGTCGCAAAGCCTGATTCACGCCTTACTATTTTCGTACGCACTATATCACCTTCCTGTTATAGATACATATGGGAGTCTGATCCGACATGCTCCCGCTGCCATCCGGTACAGCGAAAGATTTTCACAACTGGCGCTTCGGGAGGATGGTTGGCAGCGTCATCCAGGCCGGTATCGTACGACCAGTTGCGTATAGGCTCAGAGAAAAATGCATTGCTCCACTTTCCAACAGCCTGTTGAGCTTCCCAGAGATTGACAGCAGAGCCTTTCCAGGTAAATGTTTTGCCTGTCCAGTCTTCAAGGAACCGGGGCAGATTTTCAAAGCCGCCGCCGTACTCGGTGGAGGTCGTGGTCTGTCCGCCGGTAAAATATGAGGCATTGACGGTGCTACTGCTGGCGATGCGGTCGGTCTTTGCAAGGGCGCTCTTGGAATCATCCCAAGAATTAGAGAGAAAGGTAAGGGCATCCCCCATGAGCGAGGCCGGTTTCTTGTTAACTGTGTTGAAATTTCCAACCGTGTAGACCGGATTCTCGCTTGCGATAGTCAATCCGCCGCCAAGCTCGGCGCCGTTTTTCAGTCGAAGCGCAGGATACTCTGATGCGCTTGCCGAAGCATCAGAGAAATAGATGACTCCATTGGACGGGGCAAATCCATTGGCGTAGAGTTTCTGAATATCGATATCTGTGACATCAACTTTTTTACCTTCACGTCCATCGGTGAACTTGTCGGCGCTATAGGTAATGACGCCTGTCGCAACCATCAAGGCGGTGACATCGACCCAGGAGCCGGCGACTTGTTTGAAGGCGATGTTGTCGACGATCTTAAGTGTCGCTTTGTTTTCGTACGAATCCGGGTTCGCTGTGCCGTTCGCCCGCTCGATTATTTTATGAGGATTGCCGGTCTCATCAGCCACAGGAAGATTCATTTTGGCTTGACCATGTGAGCCGTCTTGAACCTTGCCGCCCCAGCGGCTGAGGGCATCTGATTTCCAGGTGGAGACGGTCGCATCAAGCCAATTCCCTTTGTTGTCTTGCTGAGATTTATATATTCCGCTGGCGTTCTTAACGTAGACTTTGCCTGCTCCTACTGTGCCGGGGCCTTTGCGTCCGCGGAGAAATTTACCTGCGGCAGTTACATAGCTGTCTATATTTAGGTTATTGCTCGACTGAATGTAGAGGTTACCGTTTGTGTGAATTCGACCAACTAGAGTCATATCCGGCCCGGGCGCCATTTCGAGATCGCCGTCATAAAAAACGGCGTATTGAAAAATCGGTATGAGTTGGTTTTCGAAGGTCATCGTCATCGAGACAATTCCTTCACCTAGTGGGCCCGTTGCCTCAGATTGAACACTGAAGGATTTAACGGTGGAATTAAGACCAGCATACGGCCCTATGGACAGAGCTTTAGTTACTGCCGGGCCGTTATCCTTGGTCTCATACACGATGGAGCAGCCATTTATGGTTTCGCTTCCCGACGGCATAAGCGTAGGCGCTTTGCCGGTGCTGTCATAAACATTCTGTATTTGCGCCGAAGCGTACTCAAGTCCTGCTTCAGCGGCGTAAAAGGCACGCATCTCCTTGAGCTGGTTACCAGCAATGGTAACATCGTTGTCAGATGTCGACATGGCGGCCAGTCCAATAAGGGTCAGCATACCGATCATTATCAACGCAATGAGCGTCGCAACGCCCGTCTCATTTTTCAGCGGCTTACACAACATAATATTCTATCTCCTTTACTAAGATATATTTCTCACATTAACTGATGACGTGTACGTTCTCAAGCGATAGGGATCGCTTGTCTTGTCGGGATCAGGATTGGCCGAACGACCAGTCAGAGAAATTTTCACCTCGCGAATGTCTTCTGAGACCGTCGGCACATCGACAATTGTCCCGTCTTCAAGACGATACGTCAACTGCAGATCAGAAATGTTCTCGGCGTATACCTGAGGGTTCTGCCCGAAAAGCTTTATCATCATACAGGGTTTGTTCGGGTCAGTCGTGTTGTCTATATAGAACTTGACCTGATACATTAAGAGAATGACGGCGTCTTTGCCATATGACCTTGACAGCCTCATTGTATTATGCTGCAACATTCTAGATGCAGTCTGAACGTGAGTAATGACAAACCATTCGCCGCCTCCCGAATCGGGTTCAAAAATATATACCCACTGATTATCACTAAAGCAGGATATGTCTGTCGCGCACTTCAACTCCGCCGATGGCATAGGCATGGCTGCCGCCAGATAGGTATCGCAGTCCGAAGTCTGGTAGTTTACAGTTATCGTATCAGGATTTGTATTGTATGCGTCTATAGCTTCCAAACCGTCGGGGAGACCGTAGCCGGCCATGCGGATCTGTCGCGTCAGTTCATCAATCGAAGCCCGGGCGGACTGCTGAATTTGTGAGATGTCATCCTGGATTAAATAGTGCTCATGCTGAGTCAAATAGGTCTTCAGCACAGCCGTTGTCACCATACCCATCAAGACGAGCGAGATGAGAACCTCCATGATGGAGAATCCCCTCGCTCCCGTTTGCTTTCGTAGTAGAGTTCTCATAGCCTTTTGAGTCCTTTGCTTTCTATCTCTGTTAGAGTCTTTCATTATTTATTCAGTTCGGACAAATGCGCTCATACTGCTCGTTTTGGTCTTTGAGCGCACGTCCTCCCATGTGACAGCGACATCGATTTTAATCAAATGGCTTCCCATATCAGTGACTGTCCAGCTTCGCGAGATACCTTGAGCGGTGTCCGAGCTATTCAAAGTTTCGCCTGTAGCCCGGAGTTCTTCGAGCTTCTCCTGCATAAGTTGCGTGGCAATAGTAGTTCGATTTGACCAATCGTTGCCATCGAGGGCGACCATCGCCATATTTAAAAGGAGAAGAAGGGACACGCCCAGAATGACCATGGCGATCATAACCTCAAGAATCGAAATACCGCGCTGGCCTCTTTGATTGATCCTTGTGTTTCTTAATTTCTTCATAATTCTGCCTATTTTCATGGTATTGTTCCTTATATTTCAGCTTGTAGTATGTAACAAGTGTGCCGTAGACATAACGCGCACACGAAAACTGCTCTTTAACTGACATAAGAACTAATGCATCAATGGGATAGAAAAATACGAATCTGGTGTGTCCAGCAGCGAATCAATAGGTAAAATCCCATATTTTTTCGCTCCGAAGTGCCACAATCTATTGGTTTTCCCCCATATCTGAAAAGCCTACAAACTGCCAGCTTGACTTTACCACTGTTGAATGCAAAACTTGTTCAATGAGTCTAAAATTCGCTTTGTACCTCGCAGGGAAATGGGCTGAGAAAGCCCTACAGATAACAGTAAAATCCCCCTACGATAAGTCAGTGGTCGGGGTTGTTTCATCGGCATCGTCTGACGATTATACTCTTGCAATTGAAGCCGCCCATACCGCGTTTGCCCAAACCCGCGAACTGCCGTCCTACGTGCGCGAAAAGTGCTGTCTCTCGATTGCGGAGCAGATTAAAAATAGTCATGAAGAGTTTGCAAAAGTCTTGTCGCTTGAATCAGGCAAATCTCTCAAAGAAGCGAAACTTGAAGTAAACCGAGCTATCGGCGTTTTTAGAATCTCTGCTGAAGAATCGAAACGAATCGGCGGCGAAATAATCAACCTTGATTGGAATCCGGGAAGTGAAAATCGCATTGGCTTGGTCAGGCGGTTTCCACTCGGCGTCATTGCCGGAATCACACCCTTCAATTTTCCACTGAATCTGGTGGCGCATAAAATCGGCCCGGCTATGGCATCGGGTAATACGATAGTCCTCAAACCGGCCTCAGCAACTCCGCTCTCGGCGATGCTGTTGGCCGAAGCGATAGACAAAACGGATTATCCGAAAGGCGCGATTTCCATTCTGCCGGGACAGCCATCCGAGACGAGCCCGCTTATCAAAGACGAACGGGTGAAACTTATTAGTTTCACCGGCTCGGGCCAAGTCGGCTGGTGGATCAAAGAACAAGCGCCGCGTAAGAAAGTAGTATTGGAACTCGGGGGGAACGCCGGTGTGATTGTCGCCGATGATGCCGATCTTGAGTGGGCGACAACTCGGCTGGTCACCGGAGCATTTGGTGTCGCCGGGCAGTCATGTATTTCCGTCCAACGAATCTTCATTCATGCCAACGTCTATGAACAGACTATCGCGCTGTTTACCAAAAAAACCAAAGCGCTCAAAATTGGAAATCCCATTGATTCTATGACAGATCTTGGCTGTATGATAACGCCCGATGCTGTGGAGAAGGCCTCAATGTTTATTTCTAATGCCGTCTCAAAGGGAGCAAAAGTTCTTACTGGTGGAACTGTAACAGGACAGATGATTGAACCGACAATTTTGACCGACGTGGATCGTAAGCTTGATGTAAACCGCACAGAAGCCTTCGCGCCAATTGTAATTGTCGAAAAGTATGAAAAGTTTACTGATGCCGTCGCGGCAATAAATGATTCTCCGTTTGGTTTACAGGCGGGCGTTTTCACAAACCGCATGAATGATATTATGTATTCTTTCAAATATATCGATTGCGGCGGTGTTATAGTAAATGACATCCCCACTTACCGCGCCGACCAGATGCCGTACGGGGGGATGAAAGATTCCGGCACAGGCCGCGAAGGAATCCGCTATGCTATTGAATCGATGACTGAAATAAAACTGCTGGCCCTTAAAATGGATGTGAAGTAATAAATGCCCATTGCCTACACTACCGAACCGGATTTGACCGCCAAAGAATTCATCGATCTCCTCAACCGCTCAGGACTTGCCGCTCGACGCCCGGTCGATGAACCCGAGCGTATTGCTGAAATGGTTCAGTTTGCTTCGCTCATGCTCTGCGCCCGCGACGGAGATAAACTTGTCGGTATCGCTCGCGCTGTGACTGATTTCAGCTTCTGTTGTTATCTCTCTGATCTGGCTGTCGACAAAGCCTACCAGGGACAAAAGATCGGACAGGAGTTAATGCGTCTCACCCACGAGGCTTCCGGCGGCGGCAGGGTGACATTCCTGCTTCTTGAGGCCCCAACCGCAGCGGGATATTATGGGCATGTGGGTTTTGAAAAAGCCTCCAACGCCTGGCTGATAGCGCGGAAGATATAGGGCGCCGCGGGCTGCGCTTAGCCGTGCAGTTAGGCGACTGGAAGCCTCGTGCACCGGCTTATCCCGGTTACGTCATCGCTACAAGAGAAGAACAATTTGATTTTATAACCTCCAGTCATTATTATTTCTACAGTAAACAAACTGAACAGCGGAGTCATACTCTATGTTATTCGGAGCCCATGAATCAATTGCCGGCGGAGTTTTCAACGCCATCACCCGGGGCCAAAAGGCAACCTGCGGAACAATCCAGATATTCAACAAATCAAACAGCCAATGGCGCGCCAAAAAACTCGAAACAAAAGAGTTGGACCAGTATTTCAAACTCATCCTGGATACAAAAGTCACAGTTGCCACCTCGCACACAAGCTATCTGATCAATATCGCTTCGCCCAATCCGGAACTGAATAAAAAATCCTACCTTGCCCTCAAAGAGGAGATGGAGCGCTGTGAACTATTGAAAATCCCCTGTCTTGTCATGCATCCCGGCTCGCATGTCGGTTCAGGCGAAGAGACTGGTCTCAATGCAATAGTCGCTAATCTCATTCGCCTTTTCGATGAACTTACCAACAACAATGTCTGTCTCCTGCTTGAGACGACCGCCGGCCAGGGCTCAAACCTCGGCTATACCTTTGAGCAGATCGCCTATATCATCGACCATGCGCATAAACATGCCCAGCTTGGGGTGTGCATGGACACCTGTCATGTTTTTTCCGCCGGATATCCTATTAGCGATCCGAAGGATTACAAAAAAACAATGGCCACTTTCGATTCTGTCATCGGATTGAAACGACTTAAAATAATTCACATGAACGACAGCAAAAAAGAATTCGGAGCCAAAAAAGACCGGCATGAGCATATCGGAAAAGGCTTCATCGGTCTGGAGGCATTCCGTAATATCGTAACAGATAAAAGGCTTGCCGCCATTCCCAAAATTATCGAGACTCCCAAAGACGAAGACACGCTTGCCGAGGATATTGAAAATCTGCGCGTACTGCGAGGGCTGGCGGTGTGATCAATCAATAGCTCTTGTTTGGCTTCTCGTGCAGGCCGTCTCTGGCCTGCACCCTATGGCGTACTCTGTGGCTGGTGTGGCAATCTCATATTCTCTTATCTTGTAGCGATTCCGCCGCGGCGGACTGACTGTCTTGACGTGTCGGGCAGGATAACTGCCCCGTCGGGGTCGCCCGACACCACAACATAGATGCTCTTGCCCAAATAGATGTTCTCCCCCAACTAACTCTTGCCTCAGAGAGCCGATAGCCGTACCATTACCGGCTATGAAACTTGGGATTTTAGGCAAACCACAATCGGGCAAAACAACCGTCTTCAATGCCGCCGCAGGTATGCAGGAAGCAGTCGGTGATTTTTCGCAGGCTGTGCACCGTGCCGTCATCAAAGTACCCGATTCTCGGCTGCAGACCCTTGCCGAGCTGGTCAACCCCAAGAAAATCACACCCGCCGAAATTGAATTTCTCGATGCTCCTGGCCTTTCCGGCAAAGGAAAAGAGGGTGCCGGACTTGAGATAAGCTCCGATTTTCGCCATATGGATACCTATATAATGGTGGTGAACGCTTTCGCCCCCGACGCCAATCCGACGGTCGAAATAAAAAACCTTATCGATGAATTGATTCTGCTCGATCAGGCGATGATTGAAAGTGCGGTCGTGAAGAAATCGAAGAAAAGCCGCATGACCGGCGACAAAACCGAAACACGCGAAATCGAACTGCTCCAGAAACTTCTGGCATTTCTTGAACAGGAAAAACCGCTCATAGATTTGGACTTGACCGATGAAGAACTAAAGCTCATTCGCGGGTATATGTTTCTCTCTCTGAAACCGCTCCTGATTGTGCTAAATATTTCCGAAGACCAGTTGGCGAACTCGAGCGCGATATACGAAAAACACAAAAGTATTGTTTCACCGGGACGCCGTGAACTTGCGGTTGTGTGCGGAAAAGTAGAGATGGAACTTGTCGCCCTCGGCGACGACGAGCGTGAGATGTTCATGCAGGAGTTGAAAATTTCCGAACCTGCCGTTTCACAGGTTATCCAGAAATCATATTCCCTGCTCGGACTTATTTCATTCCTTACCGCGGGCGAGCCCGAAGTGCGGGCCTGGACAATCAAACGAGGCACAAACGCGCAAAAATCCGCCGGAGTTATCCACAGCGATATTGAGCGTGGTTTTATTCGCGCCGAGATAATTAAGTATGCCGATTATGTTTCCCTGAAAACTCCTGCCGCAATCAAAGCCGCAGGCAAGATGCGCCTTGAGGGGAAAGAGTATATCGTCGATGACGGCGATGTCGTGATGTTCCGCTTCAACGTCTAAGGCCAAGGGGAACTTCTACTTTGTCCACACGTTTTTATCTTTAGATGTTCATTTTTTGCTCATCAAGGCCGATAAGTTAAATAGAGGTTTTTAACATAGAGATGACCAAAGTGCTGGAAAGAAATATAGTCAAATCAGAGACTGAGACCCAGGTATTGCCGATTCTTCCCCTTAAAGGAATAATCGTTTATCCCTATCTGGTGGTTCCGCTCATGATCCAACAGGTGGAGCAGACTCGTCTTGTCGATGACGCCCTCATGCAAGGATCACGAATAGGTCTCTTTGTCCAAAAAGACCCCAAAGAGGAAAATCCCGGTCCCGATGGGCTCTATCATGTCGGCACTGCCGGCAATATCCTCAAAATGCTCCGGTTTCCCGATGGCACCGTCCGTTTTCTTGTCCAGGGATTAACTCGCATCAAAGTTCGCCGCTTTCTGCCCGACTCGCCCCATTTAACGGCTGAAGTTTTTGAGTTGGATGAAAACGAAGACGACTCGCTTCGTCAAACGGCGTTACAGAGAAATTTCATCGACCGTATAAAGACACTTGTGGAACTTGCGCCGTATCTAAACGAGGAGTTCCATGTCTCGGCCATCAATCAAGACACCCCTTCCAAGCTGACCGATTTTGTGGCATCGAGCCTGAATATACCGCTCGCCTTTAAACAACAGTTGCTCGAGGAACTCGATGTCGTCAAACGAATGCAAAAGCTGTATCAGGCGATAAATAAAGAGATCGAAGTGCTTGAGCTGTCGCAAAAAATTCAGGCCCAGGCCGCAAGCGAACTTGGAAAATCACAGCGCGATTATATTTTGCGCGAACAGATCAAAGCCATTCGGCGTGAACTTGGCGAGACAGATGGCCCGCGCGACCTCGAAGACCTTGAACAAAAAATTGCCGATGCGAAAATGCCCGAAGCCGTCGCCAAGACGGCCATGAAGGAATTCGACCGCCTCTCTCACATGGCTCCGTCGTCGGCTGAATACACTGTCTCCCGTACTTATTTGGACTGGCTGGTCTCGCTCCCGTGGAGTATCAGCACGACTGATATTCTGGATTTAAAAAAAGCCAAGCGAATACTCGACGAAGATCATTTTGATTTGGAAAAAGTAAAAGAACGGATACTGGAATACCTTGCCGTCCGTAAGTTGAAGGCAAATATCAAAGGGCCTATCCTCTGCTTTGTGGGCCCTCCTGGAGTTGGAAAGACATCGCTGGGGAAATCCATCGCCCGCGCGATGGGACGCGAGTTTGCGCGTATTTCTTTGGGTGGCATGAGGGACGAGGCTGAAATTCGCGGACATCGTCGAACCTATATCGGTTCCCTGCCGGGACGAATCATCCAAAGCTTAAAACGGTGCGGCTCGAACAATCCGATTATCATGCTTGACGAAATAGACAAACTCGGTTCCGACTTCCGCGGCGATCCGGCATCTGCGCTTCTTGAAGTGCTCGATCCGGAACAGAACGACTCTTTCACTGACCATTATCTGGATGTCCCCTTCGACCTATCGAAAGTAATGTTCATCACAACCGCTAACTGGGCCGAGCCGATATCCCATGTTCTCCGTGACCGGATGGAGTTGATTCAGATCCCGGGTTATACCGAAATAGAAAAATTGGCCATTGCCAAGCGGCATTTGCTTCCCAAACAGTTGGAGAATCACGGTCTGTCCGAGAAGAATCTTGAGGTGAACGACGACGGCCTCCGGACTTTAATTGAAGATTACACCCGCGAAGCCGGTGTGCGTAATCTCGAGCGGGAAATCGCCTCGGTCGTTCGCAAAGTAGCCCGCAAAGTGGCATCGGGAACTACAAAGAAAACTTTGATCAACGCCCCGGCTGTCGCGCGGCTTCTTGGCCCAAGACGATTCTCGCACGAAGTTCTTACCCGCTATGGGCGTCCCGGTGTCGTCCCCGGTCTTGCCTATACGGCCGCCGGCGGGGAACTGCTTTTTGTCGAGGCGACATTAATGCCCGGGAAAAACGGGATGATGCTCACGGGTCAGTTGGGAAATGTGATGAAAGAATCGGCTCAGGCCGCGCTCTCATTCATTCGCTCCAATGCTGCGGATTTAGGGATTGCATCACAAAAATTTGAAAATCAGGAAATCCATATTCATGTCCCCTCAGGCGCGACACCCAAAGACGGGCCATCGGCGGGAATCACAATGGCTGTGGCATTGGTATCCCTCTTCACTCAGCGTCCGGTCAAACCAGCTCTTGCCATGACCGGTGAGGTTACACTTCGCGGTGAACTGCTTCCCATTGGCGGACTTAAGGAAAAGCTCCTGGCCGCGCTTCGCGCCGGTGTGACGACCATCATTCTGCCAGCCGAAAATCGCAAAGACACAGTAGAATTGCCTGCAGAAATTAAGAAGAAGATCAAAATAAAGTTCTTTTCTGATGTCCTCCCAGCGATTAAGTTTGCTCTTGATGTTCCTGTCACTAAAAATAAAAGACAGCCGAAAAAGAGCAAATCCAAAGCCTCGGCCTAAACTGAAAATCAGAAAAATATGAAACTGGTCACAGCCGCCCAAATGCGGCGGATAGACCGTCTCACCTCCGAGCAGACCGAACTCTCCAGCGCGCGTCTGATGGAGAACGCCGGATCGGGTATTGCTGAATTAATCATCTCGGCCCTGCTTCCCGCCTCCGAAGGAAGCGTGATTCACATTTATTGCGGGCGCGGTAATAATGGCGGCGATGGCTTTGTTCTTGCCCGTCATTTGGCTGAGGAAGGTGCGAGTGTGACAGTCTTTTATATCGGACCCACCGAGAAAATATCTCAGGAGACGCGCCTGAATCTCGACCATGCAATTGCTGACGGTATTCACACGGTTGAGATTTCATCCGTTGACGATCTGCCGCACCCGGATGAATGTGACCTTGTTGTCGATGCAATTTTGGGAAGCGGCTCCGAAGGGGCGCCTGAAGGACTTGCCGCCGAAATGATCGAGCATATAAACCTGCATGATTGCATTGTCGTCTCTGTCGATATCCCCTCCGGTGTAAATCCCGACAGTGGCGAAGCAGTTGGGGCGGTGGTAGAAGCCGATTATACGTATGCGCTCGGTCTGCCAAAGTATGGACTTTTCCTCACACCGGGGCGGGAGCTGGCCGGAGAAATCGAAGTCATTCCTATCGGGATTCCTGATGAGATTGTCGAGAGTGTCGCAAAAGATTGTCTGCTTCTCACCGATGATGCGGTCGCAGATCTACTTCCGGAGCGGAAATTCGATGGCCACAAAGGGGAATTTGGAAAACTTTGTGTGATTGCCGGATCGACCGGACTCACCGGCGCGGCGGCGCTCGCCGGTTTAAGCGCGTTGAGATCGGGCTGCGGCACAGTTGTCGTGGGCACACCGGCATCTGTTCAGCCGATACTGGCGATAAAACTGACCGAAGTGATGACCCATCCCTTGCCCGATGTCGGCAAAAAAGGAGCCTTGGCGCTTCGCGCCCTTGGAGAGATTCGCGCCCTGATAAAAAAGCATGACGCGGTTGTAATCGGCCCCGGGCTTGGAAGGCACCATGAGACGTTTGAACTGGTACGGCGGCTTGTGGCAAAAATGGACAAACCATGTCTTATCGACGCCGATGGACTCAACGCTCTTGCTGGTCAACTGGCAATGTTGAGAGATTGTTCTATCCCGCCGATCCTGACTCCGCACGGTGGAGAATTTGAGCGGCTGACGGGATTAAAAACGCCGGATGACATTCACCAGCGAATAGCGCTTGTTCGAAAAGTTGCCACAGAGAATAAGATTGTATTGGTGTTAAAGGGAAGTCCGACTTTGGTCGCAACTCCGGCAGGCGAGGTTTATCTCAATCCGACTGGAAATAACGGCATGGCAACCGGGGGGACGGGCGATGTCCTCTCAGGAATAATCGGCTCGTTTCTTGCGCAAGGGATGACGCCGGATGCCGCAGCAGTCTGCGGAGTCTATGTTCATGGATTGGCTGGTGATTTTGTAGCGGAAACTTTTACTCAGCGCGCCATGATTGCCGGCGATATAATGGAGAGTCTCCCGTATGCCTTTGAGTATCTTGAGTAGCCGCAATTAAGACGCTTATTTATTTGATGTTCCGTTAGGTCTTGCCGGCCTTCTTAGGGCAGAGGTGCTGAGACTTCCGAAGTCCGCCCACGGCGGATGACCTGACGGTCACCTGGTGCGTGGCAGAGACGCCTCGCACGAAGAACAAGGAAGCGCAGTCAAGGCCCTATCTTGTCATTCCAACACATTGTCAATCCCGTCCCCCGTGGCGGACTGACATTTAAGGCCTTTCCATCTCAGACACCCAACTCAAAGGGGTTGACAAAGGGCGGTGTATGTTCGTAGTTTCAAGCTTCGAAAGATTCCTTACGCGCCCGTAGCTCAATTGGATAGAGCGTCTGACTACGGATCAGAAGGTTGAGGGTTCAAATCCTTCCGGGCGTATAAAATCTGCCGATTCCCTGCTGATGGCCAACAACTTACACAATGTTGCTGGCTTTTTTATTGGCTGGCACAGGAGCGAAAAGAGCATCTGACTATGACCTGCCACTTCAAGAACGTTTGTAATGTTCCGTTAGGTCTTGCTCACTTCAAGCGAACAGCCGGATTAGAAATCGATGATGAAAAACCCACCCGCTGGGTGGGTTACAAAGAAAAGACTATTTGGAAACCCACTGTCCAACGAGCCTGCCCACTGTGGCGCGGCAATCTCAGTTTTCTTCACTCCGGTGCGCGACAGGGACGTCCCGCACGAAGACATTTATACTGTAATTCCTCTTTAAATCTTCGTGCAGGCCGTCTCTGGCCTGCACCACCAATAAGAGCACACCGCCCACCGTCCGCCGATGGCGGAGTGGGGTACCCCAAATCACAACAAGTATCACTACATGTCGTTGCGAGGAGTGAGGCGAAGCCGAATGACGCGGCAATCTCATATTTGCTTTGTCCGTTCAGATCCCGTAGCCCAGCCAACGGCTGGGTTTTTCGTGCCCAGTGTGAGAATAAACAAGTTGCTGAGATTTGGTGCGGGACTGAGACGCTCCGCACGAAGACCAATGCGGTACGAGAATCAATGAGAAGGAAGAGCTGTTGCAATCACTTAAGACGAGTGACTACGAATTCTCTGAATGATTGGTGAAATTGGGCGCAGTCTCAACGGCAGTTGCTCCAACCGATTCCGTTGGCGGCTTTCTAAACATGGTGAGCAGGATAAAAACTATGGCGCAGGTGATTGCGGCATCGGCGATGTTAAACGTCCACCATCTCTCCAGCCGGTAACCGAAAAGGGACAGGTCAAAAAAGTCGACATCGATAAAATCGACAACTTTACCGATTCTTATTCTATCAATAACATTTCCGAGCGCTCCTGAGGCAATAAACGAAAGCGGCAGGGCAATCATTTTATACGTGCGGTTTGCGTAGATATAATAGAGCAGTAAGGGGAGTATGATAAGGGCGGTGATGAGATAATAGCCCGATGGCCCGAAGTTCGTCCCCATCGCGCCCCCTTCATTGTAGACCAGCGTGAACATCAGAAAATCGCCGATGATCGATTTCGACGGCTGCCCGGTAAGCGCGTCCACCGCCCAGATTTTGGTTATCTGGTCGAGAAGAACGACAATAGCAATTATAAGGGCCGGCATTCTCAGCCAGCTAAACTTATTTGCGGCCAGCTTTTGCTTCCTCTTCAGCGGATTTACAGCCTATGCAAAGCCTCGCATGGGGGACAGCTTCGAGCCGCGCGGTGCTTATCGGTTTATTGCAGACCGTGCAGATTCCAAACGAGCCATCTTTGATGCGAAGCAGGGCCTGGTCTATATGATAGACAAGCCGGCCTGATTTAGAGGCAAACATGAATGCCATTTCGCGATCCATAGTGTCCGTGCCCTGGTCGGCCATGTGATAGGAATACGACGAGATATCTCCTGACGCTTCTTTCTGGTTGGCATTTCCGCCAGGATTGACAATGCCCATTTCATCGAGCATCTCTTTCTTCTTTTGCAGAAGCAGGACCTCATACTTTTTTGCATCGACTTCTTTCATACATCTCCTCCGATTTATACTCGGGCCACCGCGATGGCCGCTTTTTCGCCGTTGATGTTCCACTCGGTGCTCTCGCCGCTTGTCGGGGAGGCAAAAGAGCCGTTGTCTGTAAACTCCATTTTATCAGCTAAAGTTTCACGACGGATAAAATCTTCGTGCTTTGTCACCGCCGTTTTTAACCTCGGTGACACCGCAACTTTGATTGTTATCTGGTCAGTGACGTCAAAACCGGATGTTTTCCGCAGATTTTGAATCTTACTAACCATTTCTCTCGCGAATCCCTCATCAAGTAAATCTTCTGTCAGAACAGTATCGATGGCCACCGCAAGCGGGCCATCGACTTCAACGGCCAAACCTTCCTTTTCGGTTCTAATGATTTCCACATCTTCTCCCGTCAAGGTAAGCAAACCGGATTTAAGGTCAACATTCAAAGAGCCACTCTGGGCAAATTTCGCGACTGCGGAATTATCCAACTGAACAATATGCGCCGCAACCGCTTTTACCTGCGCCCCCAATTTTGGTCCGGCTGTTTTGAAATTCAGCTTGGCAGAGTAGGTGACATAGTTATCAAGGTCAGCTTCTGCAATCTCTTTAATATTGAGTTCGTCTTTGATTATATGAAGAAACGGCGCAAGTGTCTCAAAAACGTTCTTTCGCTGGCCTCCGATAAGAAGCCGCGAAAGCGGCTGGCGAACTTTCAGATTTTTTCGAGAGCGCGCGGCGCGTCCGAGTGAGACAATCTTTTGAACTAAATCCATCGCTGATTCCAGTTCTTCATTGATAGAAGAAGATTCCGTCTCAGTTGGTTTCTGAGTGTAAGTGAGAGTTGCCTCACCGAAAGTTAATTTGAATTCACCTAGTTCAGCCCTAAGTACGTTATGTTTCGTGAATCGCGTCATATGAACCGACAATGGCGACTTCAGTGTTCTTGTTTTGCGGACAAGCTCCTGCCAGAGCAGTTCGCTTATAAACGGCGCAACCGGCGCGATGAGTCTGCAAACACCTTCAAGAATAGAATAGAGCGTATGATAGGCGCGCATCTTGGACGGATCATCACCAGCCGCCCAGAAACGACGGCGGTTATTGCGGACATACCAATTCGACATATCTTCAATGACAAAATATTGAATCGCTCTAACAGGTCGAGTGATTTCATATTTATCGAAATCCGCAGTGACATTTCTCACAAGCGATTGATATTTTGAGATAATCCAATTATCGAACTCCTCTGATTCTCCGGCCTTTCCCGCGAGATATTCTTCGACTGTTTGGCTATTCTTGTCGGCTTTGTCAACCACGTCGTCAATGTTGGCATAGAGCGCAAAGAAACTATAGGTGTTGCGGAGTGTGTCGAAAAATTTCCGCACGACTTCGGCCAATCCATTCAGATCAAATCGCGTCGGCAACGAGGGATTGGAAACCGACACCAGATACCATCTCACCGGATCGGCGCCGTAGGTGTCGACTGTAATAAACGGATCGACCACATTCCCTTTGTGCTTGGACATTTTCTTCCCCTCTTTGTCGAGGATGAACTCAATCACAACAACATTTTTGAATGCCGGTTTGTCAAAGAGCATCGTCGAAATAGCCAGAAGGGAATAGAACCAGCCGCGAGTCTGATCGACCGCTTCAGAAATAAAGTCAGCCGGAAATTTTGATTCAAACACCTCTTTGTTTTCAAACGGATAATGCCACTGCGCATAGGGCATTGCGCCCGAATCAAACCAGACATCGATAAGCTCGGGCACTCGTTTCATAGTCCCACCGCAGTCACAGCGAAGCTCCACTGCGTCGATATACGGTTTATGTAAATCTAGATCAGACGGGACATTTATGCCTTCGGCGCGAAGCTGTTCAAGCGAACCGACCGCCCGCTGTTTCGCGCAGGCTTTATCTGTGCAAATCCAAATCGGAAGCGGTGTTCCCCAGAATCGCTCGCGCGAGAGCGCCCAATCGACATTGTTCTCAAGCCAGTTGAGCATTCTGCCGGTGCGGATTTCATCGGGCACCCAATTGATGGCATTATTATTTTTGAGCAGCTGCTCGCGGAAAGCGGTCGTTTTGATATACCACGACTCACGCGCGATATAAATAAGCGGCGAATCGCACCGCCAGCAGAAGGGATAGTTATGCTCGTACTGTTCCTTTTTGAATAACCGTCCGGCGATTTTCAAATCCTTGATGATGACCGGATCGGCGTCTTTGATGAACATCCCTTTGTATGGCCCGGCGATATCTTTGAAATGCCCATTCGGCTCGACTGCCTGCAAAACGGGCAAGTCGTACTTTTTCCCGATCTCATAATCATCGGCGCCAAAGCCGGGCGCGATATGGACAATTCCGGTGCCGTCATTGAGGGTGACAAAATCGCCAGTGATAACATAGAACGCTTTATCGCTTTGGTCTTTGTATGTATCAAAGAGCGGGATATATTTACGCTTCAAGAAACTCTCGCCTTTGGCGCGAGCAACTATTTTTGGAGGTTCTGTGAACAGTTTAGGCACGAGTGCCTCAGCCAAAACCAACTTTTCACCTTCATGCTCGACAGTCACATAATCGGCATCGGCTTTCAAACAGAGCGCGGCATTCGATGGCAGCGTCCAGGGCGTCGTCGTCCAGACCAGATATGAAAAATCCCCGTCGGCCGCCTGAACTTTGACATAGACCGATGGGTCTTTGATCATGGCATATCCCTGGGCGACTTCATGACTCGAGAGGCCCGTTCCGCAGCGGGGACAGAAGGGGATTATTTTGAAGCCTTTATAAATCAAATCGCGGTCATAAAAATTCTTTAGTATCCACCAGACCGATTCGATATAGTCATTTGTCAGCGTGACATAAGCATCGTCGAGGTCAAGCCAATAGCCGGTGCGGCGGGTGATTTTGCGCCAGTCTTCGAGATATTTGAAGACCGACTCGCGGCATTTCTGGTTGAATTTGTCGATTCCGTATTCGATGACTTTGGCTCTGTTATCGAGCTTAAGCTGTTTTTCGACCTCTATTTCGACCGGAAGACCATGCGTATCCCAGCCCGCTTTGCGGTCTACCCGGAAGCCTTGCATAGCCTTGTAGCGGCAAACTAAATCTTTGACGGTGCGTGAGATAACATGATGAATGCCCGGCCGGCCATTGGCAGTCGGCGGGCCCTCGTAGAAGACAAACTGCGGACGATCTTTAGCGGCCTCGTTATAGGCCGTGAACACGTCCTGTTTGTTCCAGAACTCGAGGATTTTCTCTTCGGCTTTGGGCAGTGAAAAATTGTCTTTTAGCGGGTCAAATTTCATTTGTTCCATTTCCTAAATAACCGCCAATAATAGTGGATTTATGGTGATTTGTAAAGAGAGGAATATAGGGGGAGGGGGTATCTTTTCTTCCTGTAGCCCAGCCAACGGCTGGGTTTTTCCTGCCCAGTGTGAGAATGATCAGGTTCTTCAGGTTTGGTGTGGGGCGGGGCGCTACGGGTAAAGTAGGCTTACACATGGGTAAAATAATAACCCACCCGTTGGGTGGGGTACAAAGAATAGCAGATCATAGTGTCGGACAGAGACGTCCCGCACCACGGATATGACCACACCGTCGCGACCAATGTCGGAAGTGTGGTGTTCTCTCATTGTCATTCCAGCGCAAGCTGGAATCCATCTTCATCCTATTTTGTAACGATTCTGCGGCGGCGTGCTCTCTTCCTCTGTAGCGATTCCGCCTCGGTTCGCCGCAGGCGAACGGTTCAGCGATTCTGTATTGCTCGTGAATAAGTCCTCACCCTCCCCACGTCAATAAGTAGAGGGTAAAGAAAAGATCACACCGTCGCGACTAATGTCGGGAGTGCGGGACAAGAAATCAAAGAGAAGAGGGACCCCCTAGCTTTCGCTGGGGTGACACTACAATAAGTCGTTGCGAGGAGTCCCGCTTCGCGGGATAAACTGCGCGACGCGGCAATCTCAGTTTCCTGTTCCGTCTGGCCTTGGTCACTTCGAGCGAACAGCGAGGAGTGTGTGTGACCTGACGGCCATATAATCGGCGGGTTCGCGGGCGAGTGCGCCCTGCACCACATTCTTTTACAACCTAACTGACCTCTATTTCACCGGAAAATAGCCGACCTCGATAACAAGCCTCTGCCCCTTTTCTGACAATACAAAATCCACAAGCTTCTTCATATCCCCGGTCGGTTTGTTCCTAAGATACCAAAAAAGATTGCGAGAGAGCGGATATGCGCCGGATTTGACATTTTCAGCCGACGGCTCAAACGCTTCCGACACATCATCTTTTTTAACCTTAATTTGTCTGACTCCTTTGCTGAATGCTGCGCCGCCATAACCAATCCCGAGTTTATCTTTTGACACGGCATTCACAACCGCTGCGGTCCCGGGCAGTGTCTGGGTCTGCGGCGCAAAGTCCTCCCCCTTTAGCACATTGTCTTTGAAAAAAGTATATGTGCCGGAACTGTTCTCACGGCCATAGAGAATGATATTTGCATCCGGCCCGCCGACTTGGTTCCAATTTGTAAATTCGCCGGTATATATTGCCTTAAGCTGTGGGATACTCAACTCCTGAATGCTGTTGTCGGCATGGACGTAGACAGACAACCCGTCTTTTGCTACCGGTATCTCGACCCCGACAGTATTAAAGCGTTCTTTAAGTTTGTCGATCTCCGATGACTTAATCGGGCGCGATGACTCGCAGATGCTTGTTGTGCCATTGATGAGCGCCGCGATACCGACACCCGACCCTCCGCCTGTAACCTGAATTGTCGTCTGCGGATTTATTTTCATATACGCTTCGGCCCAACGCTGCCCAAGAAGAATCATCGTATCGGAGCCTTTGATCGTGATTGATTCGCGGGCCGAGATTTCTTTTTGCGCCACTGCGGTTATCAAGAAGAAAGCCGCGGCGATACATACTGTTGTCAAGCTATTCATTTTCATATTTTCTTATCCTTTTCTAAGTGCTATATGGCGAATTGGAATTGAAGTGTGAATCGGTTATCTGTGATATCAGCCGGATGCTTTCTGAATGTGGACCGTCCTTCAAGCAGGCTCGGAATATCATAAGCGGCGGTGATACGGACATAACTGTCGAAATAATAATGTCCCGCAAGCGACAAAGTGCCAATTGCATCATTGGCAGCGGTTGCATCTGTATTGGGGTCCCAGTAATCATAGCGAACTGCCGCGCCGAATTTCGTGCTGAGAGACTGCGAGAGCCAGAGGTACCAGCCGATTTTTGATGCGAGCGAATCCGCGGCAGAATTGTTATAATCCTCGGCGATAAAAAGTTCGCCGCGAAAAGCTGTGCCTCCAAAAGGAAGAATATCAAGATAGACTTGTGCGTCGGCTCCATACCGCGTTTTGTCCTTTTCAAACCCTGCTACTGCGGATTTGGCCGCAACCGGAGCAGTGGTCGTGGTCTCACCAGCATCGATAATACTGTTACCGTTGGCGTCAAACCATGTCGTAACTCCCGCTCTGGCGGCAACAGAGGGACTTCCGGCTAAATAATTTTTACCCCAGTAGCCGGAGATTCCTAAGTCAACCATTCCCAGCTTTGCTTTGGCGCGCGCCACAAAATCCTTTGCAATAGTGGGGTCATACCATGTCGGCGATTTTCCTTCGGAGCCCTCGATTCCCCAGCCCTGTAACAGAGCGATATTGAACTGTAGATAACGCGGCATGACATAGGTGAAATTCAATCCGCGGTCACGCTCTCCTTTGAACAATTTATTCTCAGCAAGACTTCGCTCGGGGAAATCACGTTTCGACGATGAGTATTCTATTTCATAGCCGAAAGGGATATTGAACTGTCCCGCTGTCAGCGCGAATCCATGTTCACCGAATCTCTTGTTCAATTCCACATATGCTTCTTTGAGCGAGATAGATTGTTTGGAGGCATCGATATAGAAAACATATCTGCTCGATGTCAGCGGCTGAAAGGTAAATTTGAGCCGTCCGCGTCGGATATAAAAGTTATTAGCGTTTCTATTTTTGGAATAGTCTCCGTTCAAAACACCGTTCTGCGATGTATCATTGAGTTCGTATCGTGCCTGAAGGTAGCCGGAGACCTTGAGCCATTTCAAAATGGAGAGGTCGCTGTTGACCACGGCAAGATTCTCATTGATACTTTCTACCTGCCCGTGGAGCCGATCGTCTCCAATGTTGGCAGAGTCCTCGCTCGATTGCGCGAATACGCCCGATGAAAGAAGCAGAGCGGCTACTAAAACCCATTTTGTTTGAATGACCATAATCTTTTTCCCGTCCTTAGTTCGTAAAAGTTCGTTTTTGTCCTAACCACAGCTTCATTAAGTTGGAATTATGTTAGTGTATTACATGTTCAATGTTAGATATTGGTTAGATAATGTTGGTTTCCCAGTGCAAAGAAAACGGGTACGACTGGTTCATACCATAGGGTACCCCACTCTCGACATTCGTCGGGACGGTTGATTATTCTTATTCCCAAGAATTAGAGTGGCTGGTGTATGTCCCCGTGCACCAGCTCTTGTACCACACTCCGCCGCGGCGGACGGTGTGATCTTACTTCTTTTCTGTGGTGTCGGGCGCCCCCGCCCGACACTATAATTTAACTGTCCGGCAGAGACGCCTGACTGCACATATTGTTCTCTTCGTGTGGAACGTCTCTGTCGCGCACGAAATATAAAGAGAATATGAGATTGCCATGCCGCGCCTAAAAAGCTCGGCCCACAATGACGGTGCTTCGAATGTTTGCTTTAATTCTTGTACCACACTGCTTGCGGTGTGACCCTACTGTTGGTGCAGGCCAGAGACGGCCTGCACCAAGATCCAAAGAGGAATTACGCAATGAAAATGGCTTCGCGGATCCACCACGGCGGACAGGCTTCCCCGCCCTACTGCCTGAGCATAAGCGTGTCGTGTGAGGATAACCGCCCGGTCGCGGCCAACAACATCGCACATCTTTAATTATCGGAGAATTACAATCAGAAGAAATCTAAAGCAGTCTATGCAACAACTGTTCGATATCAGACATCAGCAGCGGTTTCCCAAGAAAACCATCGGCCTTCAAATGCCCGGCCTGGGATTCGATCTCTGCGACCGAGTACCCTGAGATGAGCACCACCGGAATAGCAGGGTAGAGGCTCTTGACCTGCTGCAACAATTCAAGTCCGGTCATATTAGGCATTCGCATATCGGTGATAACCATGCTGATCCCGCCTTTGTGCAACTCGGTCAATGCCTGCGTTCCATCGGCAGCTCTGACCGACATATGATCAAAAACTTCTAACATCTCTGAAAGAAGAGAAGACATATTCGGATTATCGTCGACAATCAGTATTTTTTTGGCCATTCATTACCTCCTCCGCTATTATCGGCGAGAGAGGCAGAAGGTTGAATTATTTTTTATAGGAGGGAATACGCTCGGCTTGAGCCACAATTTCGGCCTTAAGGGCCGCAATCCCAGTCTTTTTGAGCGCTGAAATAGAAAGACTTGGACTACCGGTACCAATAGGTGTCTCAAAACCGGGGAGAGCATCGACTTTGTTATAGACCAATATATAAGGGACGTTCTCGGCCCCGATTTCTACCAAGACCGATTTTGTCTGAGCTATCGCGCTCTCATAGTTCGGGTCCGTCGAATCGACCACATGCAACAATAAATCTGCCAGCGCCACCTCCTCAAGCGTGGACTTAAATGACTCCACCAACTGATGCGGCAATTTCTTAATAAATCCAACGGTATCAGAGAAAACTATCTGACAGGGGTAATCGGCCGACATGACCCGCGTCGTTGAATCCAAAGTAGTAAAGAGCTTGTCCGCAATTTCGACTTCGGATTTTGTCAACACATTGAATAATGTCGATTTGCCGGCATTGGTATATCCCACAAGCGCGATTTTGAAAAGACCCTGTCGTCGTTTCCGCTGGGTCGCGCGTTGTTTATCGACTTGCCCAAGTTTCATCTTTACATGGCTTATCCGGTCGCGAACACGCCGCCGGTCAATTTCCAACTGCGTTTCACCCGGTCCCTTTGAGCCGATGCCGCCGTATTGTTTTGAAAAATGTACCCATGCGCCAGTCAGTCTTGGCATTGTATATTCCAACTGCGCAAGTTCCACCTGAAGCCGAGCTTCGGCGCTCCGGGCGCCGTGGGCAAAAATATCGAGAATCAAAACCGAGCGGTCGATAACTTTTGTTTCTAACTCGGCCTCAAGATTTCTCTGCTGGGCGGGGGAGAGGGCGTCATCGAAAATAATGCAGTTGGCATTGAGTTCGACGGCCTGCTCTTTCAGCTCCTGCACCAAGCCTTTGCCGATATAGGTCGACGCCTCAGGTCTTGGACGGGTCTGAATTCGTCTGGCAACCGTTGTCGCTCCAGCCGTCTCGGCAAGACGGGTCAATTCATCGAGCGAGTCTTCGACAGCGGGCCGTTCTTTTGAACTGCTTGCCAAGGCAACTAGAATTGCCCGCTCCGGTATTTTTTTGTTAGTGCTCTTGGTCATAATGTAAAGATAATAACCCGAAGGTGGGATGGTAGTTCCAAATGAGAGCCGGCCAGATTATTTAGAGTCAAAGAGGAGCGATGAGATGGACTCGTGTTCGTCAGTCCGTGCTGTCGGTTGCTCCTTCCCAACAGTGATGTAAGTAGGGCGGGTCCGTCCGCGAACCCGCCGAAAGCTGTGCGGTACATGGATCAAAGCTAACTTTCCCAGTACGTCGTTGCGAGGAGTGCCGTCTTCGGCACGACGCGGCAATCTCGGTTCTCTTAATCTTCTAATGCCTACAACCCATGTATTCTCCGTACTCAATTGAAAGGCTATCACCCGCTTCGTCGTAGACAACCGTCAGTCCCTTAAATCCAAGATCACTCATTCCAGGCAGAGTAAATGTATTATTGGGATTAATACGCGAATATTTAAAGTCATTTACATTAGTTGCTTTCCCTACTAGAGGCAGTTCCAGACTTTGCATTGAAAACAATTTTCCTTGCCTTGCACTGAAACGATGAGCAAACCCCCAAACGAAAAATTCATCGGTAAACAAGGTGATGAATTCATTAATGCCGTCACAGTCAAAATCCATGGAATAAGATTCTACCAAATTTTGATCCACCGATAATTTTGACCATACAATTTCCCAGACAGTATCACTCTCGTAACGTGCAATTGCAAAGCCACGCGGTAAAACCGTATCACACTTACCTAGTAAATACAAAATTAAACACTCCGAACTATTCTCAGAAGTATAGACTATTTCCTTGCAGGTTGTGGGCAAAGAGTCGCCCTGAACAGTATCCTGAATCGGATCGCTAAAAAGCTTGAGAAATAATAATCCAACAGCAAATATCATTTATAGTGCCTCCCTCCCTACTTCCTCAGCAACGCGACCGTAAACGGGTGTATCTCTTTTAAAACAAACACGCCGGCCTGAACGGCAGGATCACCGTGGGCAATTTCACGAGCCTCGGCTTCGGTCTCGGTTTCAACTACAATAAGGCCAAATGCCGCATCGTCGCATGGCCCGGCAAGGATAATTTTCCCCTCAGCGTGAAGCCCTTTCAGGCGTAAAAAATGCTCGCTGACTTTTGTCTGTTCTTCTTTTGTCATCGTCTCAAGAAAATTTGCCCGAGTAGGGGCAATCAAAATAACAAACTGTTTCTTCGCCACTGGCTGTTCTGTCGCTGCTGAGTTATCAATGCCTGTTTCATCGGCCAGTGTCAGGCGTTGGCTTCCCATAATTGCCAATGCCGAAAGCGCCAGCACGAATATAATTCTCTGCGCCGTGTGTAATCGTGTTGTCATGATGTGATACCCCGCCTCCTTTATCGATGTGTGTGTCTACTGTTTTTTTACTTCGCCTTTTGAAAGCACGCTGTAAAGCTCGTTAAAGACAACTTCTTTGGGCTGTGAACTGAAGGGCCCGAGCTCAAAATTGTTAGCCCCCGATTTCAATATATGCCTTGAGTAAACCGACGCCCCGGCTCCGTCTGCGACCCGCATCAGTACCGGCATTGAAAATGCCTGATCAACACCTTTTATATTAACATCGGTCGTGACATAAAACTGATTGTCGCGTGTCTCGTACGTATATCCGCCGCTAAACTCAGGAAGATTACGTCCAAAAAGCCATTGACTAAAAAACCAGTCAAGCGATTGCCCGTAATGTTTCTCGGCAAGTTTAACGACATCAGCATTCGTGAATGATTTGTTATTGGTCAACACGGCAAGTTCTCGCACAAATTTCCAAAATGTCAGATCCGACGATTTGTCTATGTCATACATGAGCGAGCGAAGCATATGTAGCACCCAGACTCCCTTTGCTGTTCGGGCAGTGACATCCAAACGCCGCCCTGTGGCCAAGGGTTGGTCGTCGTTGCGTTCCTGAAGGGTGTGCATGAAATTTCTGCGCCTTCCGAGTTCTCCAAAGAAAATCTCCGGCCCGACCGCATCTTGTATATAGAGCAGGCTGAGATAATCAGGAACGGCATCCAATAGCCAGTACTCACGGTCGCTCGCAGGACGTGCCAGTCCGCCGAACCACTGTCGCGCGGCCTGGAATCCGGCTGTGGCATGAAGTCCTCCGGTTTCCTCTTTGAAACACTGGACTTGTGGAAGTTCGATAAGTCCGGGCAAGCTCATTCCGCCTTCAGGAAAAACGGAGAGATTGAAGGTCGCAGGCGGAGCGCCCAATTTACTTGTCATGAAATTAAATGCGCTCATGACAACACTCTGGTATGTCTCATGCGGAATGAAGCATTCGAACTTATTCTTCGTAATACTCTTTGATTTCAAAAAATTGACTGTGACCCCGATATCGCTCACCAGTGACACTGTGTCAAAATTCGAGGCATAACTCTGGAATGACAATAGATGGTATGGCTCGTCCGGTTGAACGGTAAAGTGCACACTGTCATCATTTTTTGGCGTTATTTCGGACATCCCCGGAACAATATATGTAAATCCATTGGGGGCAATAAACTCAATTGAATGCGGTGTGGCCTGCGGCTGAGTAAGGAAAGGAAAGAGATTCGCGTAATCTTTTCCGTGATAAAATAAACGGAGCGCGAACGAGTCTCCTTTATGGTAATACTCAGGAAATATCAGCCCGACAAAACTGAAATCCCCGCGCCGGTAATAATCGAGCGGTTTATTGCCTATAAAAATCGAATCGAGTTTCAATCTGCTGTGGAGGTACAGCGATGCAAATCGCACACTGTCGGCATTGACGACTATGCCGAGCGATATGTCCGCGCCTTCAATGACATCCCCTTCGGCGCCCCCCAAGTGCAATTTCCCTTTGCGGTCAAGCAGTGAGAGCGGATAATCGATTGTAGACATGTCCAAATCGGCGGTCACATTACTCTCGGTGCGCTGAAACACTGCGGCGTCCGTTGCCGAGATATCTCCGCCTTCACGCTCGTATCCTACAATGACCTCCTCAGGGCGATTCGGATCAAACGAATAGACATAACGGTTGAAGTCTATCCAGAAATAGCCATCGGCCTTCCGCTCATAGACCGAGCGAAGAAGTTGAAAGTTATTATCGCTGATATGCATGACAGTTGGCTTGAAGAAAAATTCTCCCTGCTCTTTTTTTGTAATCCCGAAATTACGCATATCAAGTTCCGTCTGCTCCAAGGCGAACTTCTCCCTGACGAGAAGATCAAAATCATCGGCCATTCGGATAAAACAGAAAGTAAATGCCTGATCGACGGTGCTGTCGCGCGTGATGGAAATCAGCGTTTGTCTTTCTACGTGGCTGGGTATTGCTACCTCGGCTTTGCCATCTCCGATATATATAGCTGTGGTGGGGCGGTCGTTGACATAGCGAAGAAAAAACATCTTTCCGTTGGTAAACGTAAATGTGGCCGCGTCTTTTTTATAAACAAAGTTGGTGATTGTCGCCACTTCACACGGATTGTTGAGCAGATCGAGTTCCAAAAGCTCATAGTTATTTTTAAACTCTTTCATGAATTTAGAGTCGGCGGCGATTGTATTCAGCGGCGAAAACAATACAAAAGCGGCCAAAGCCATACATATTCTGTTCATATACTTTTCCCCTATCATGCGGTTCTTTCTACGGCTTATGTGACATTGTACAGACGCCCAAAGTGGGCGAAGTGTCTATTATCTTCTTTGAGACGTGTCAAAGGTAGCGAGAGTTTCCATGAATTCCTTGTATTTTTCCTCAAAATCCAGTTTTGCTCCCACAAATTGATAACGCGGATGGCCACCTGTGGCGTTACCGCCCGAGTTGTTCCCCTGCCAGGCCGAGCGGATGGCCTGCTCTATTTCCAAGGCATCAGAGATCGACTCCAACCGGACGGCATCCTTTATATAGTAGCGCTCCCCCAGACTCGCGGCGCTTCCCAAATGAATGACGCCCGTATACCGCCGATATTCTCGCTGGAGGGTGGTCCCGACAAATGCCAGTGTCTCGGGGTGGAAGGCGAAGGCATCGATCGTCCCGCGGTCGCTGATAAACGGCCTGCCCGAAACAGCATCCTCGCGGCGTACCTGCTCGGCATAGATACGCTTATGAAACTCTTTTAGGTTGGCGCGGTATTCCGGTTTTTTGATTAATAATCGCCGGGCAAGCTCATCGAAGAAAACCACATCCTCAAATTCAGGGAGCAGTTTCAGCCGTTCAATAAACTCGGTCTTGCCTGAGCCTGGCGCGCCGGTGATAACAATTTTCATCATCTCCGTTTCCATGTACAGATCAATCTATCCTACTGATTTTGTAGTGTCAAGATGTCTCCGGTTAAGTATACTGCCTGAGTCGCAATAGACATAAACAGAAAAGAGGAACAGGGAGACAATGAAACTGCCAATCGACACAATTCAAGGCTATTTAAAAAAGCACGGTCTCGATGGCTGGCTAATGGTCGATTTCCACAGCCGCAATGATATCGCCGTGCAGATGCTTGGCCTGCCGACCACTCTCACCCGGCGTTTTTGCTATTTTATTCCGTCATCCGGCAGCCCGACTGCGTTGGTACATAATATTGAAAAAGCCAAATTCTCCGCCCTCCAGGGCACCATTATTCCATTTTCTTCTTACCGCCTTCTTGAATCTGAACTGCAAAAACTGTTAGTAGACTGCAAAAAGATAGCCATGGAGTACGCCCCCCACGGCAGGCTCCCGTATATTGGCCTTGTCGATGCCGGCACCATCGAACTTATCCGCTCTTTCGGGTGCGAGATTGTAACATCGGCCGACCTTGTTGCCTTCTTTCAAGCGAGGCTCTCGGTTGAGCAGATAGCCACCCATCGCATTGCCGCCAAAAATCTTATAGAGATCAAAAGTAAAACCCTCAAACATATTGCCGACTGCCTCAACACAAACAAAAAGCAGACTGAATTTGATATTATGAATTACATGCTGGCTCAGTTTGAAGAATATGACATGATTAACGACCACGGCCCCAATTGCTCTATAAACCAGAATGCCGGCAATCCGCACTATGAGCCAACCGCAGAAAACGCCCAAATCATTAAAAGGGGAGACCTGATTCTTTTGGATATCTGGGCAAAACTGAAAATCGATAACGCCGTCATGGCCGATATCACCTGGATGGCTTTTGCTGGCAGGAAATCCGAAATCCCGCCCAAATACAACGAGCTCTTTTCGGTCCTCGCCCACGCCCGCGATGCAGCCATCCAGTTTCTTCGCGACAACATCGACAAACGCCAAGTTTTTGGCTACGAGGTCGACGATGCCTGCCGGAATGTCGTCATCGCCGCCGGTTACGACAAGTATTTCACCCACCGTACCGGCCATTCGATCACGACATCAACCCATGGCACAGGCCCGAATATCGACAACCTCGAAACCGAGGATCGTCGTGTGCTCCAGCAAGGCCATCTTTTTTCAGTCGAGCCGGGGATATACATGGCTGATTGCGGATTCCGGACCGAAATTGATGTCTTGATCAGTAATGAAGGGGTTGAAATCACGACCCTCCCGCTCCAAACGGAGATTGTGACACTGTTCTAACCCATGTTCATCACTGACTCGATGATCGCGCACATGGCCGAACGTTACGGTTCTCCAGTATTCAAAGAGTTCACCTATATTATCTCCGACGAAGAATTCGACCGTATCAAACAGTCCCAAAAAGAGGGACGCAACCATGATGTCACCCTCTACATCACCAAAGGGAGCGAATATCTCGTCATGTCAAAACACAGCTACCCACACAGTCTGTTTCGCTCCATGTCCGGCGGAATCGAACCGGGGGAGACATTCGAGAAGGGGATAGCCCGCGAAGTTGCCGAAGAGCTTGGCTGTACAGTCGAACTGGAGCGATTCATTCTCCAAACCCGCGTCTATTTTCATATCGACGGCCAATACATCGAATGGCGGTCATTTATCTTTACCGCCCACTGGCTCTCAGGGGATTTCAATTTTACCGACACCCATGAAATCCGCGAGATCGCCCTCGTTCCGCTCGGCGAATTCGAACGATTCTCATCTATGATGCGGCAAAGCGACAGCGGTGGTTTGCACTATCGCGCCGATCTGCACGATGCGGTAAAAGAACTGCTTTGAAAGCGCGCACAGCGACACTTGTCGGCGCCTCGCTTATTACTGTGCTGGCCAATATTGGCAGCCGTTTTTTTGGTTTTGCCCGCGAAGCCGTTATTGCCAACTTTTTTGGCACAAGCGCCGCTCTTGAAGTCTTCATCATCGCCTTCACACTCCCTGAACTGTTGACCTTCATCTTTTTTGCGGCGATACCTACTGCATTTATTCCAGCCAAAAAGAGCCATGAAGAATCAGGTCACGACGAATCAGAATTGTTCTGGTCGGGCACAATTCTCTTCGCCTCAATTTTTGCGCTGATCGCGCTCTTGCTAATAGCGTTTCGTGAAAGCATCCCGATCTGGATAGACCCCAATCTTGTGCCTGAGCAGAGAGAACTTGCTGCGCGACTCATACTTATTTTCTCGGGATTTATCTTCTTTCGGGGGATGGAGGCATACTTTCGAAGCTGGCTCTATGAAAAAAAGCGATTCGTTGTTCCATCCCTTTCTTCAATTTTGGTGAACGCTGTCGTTCTAGGAATACTTTTTCTCTGGCAAAATGATATCACTATTGAACTGCTGGCCTACTCATGGCTTGTCGGTTCATTCGTTATTTTCGTCTATAACGGGGCGGCGGCATTTTTATTAATCAAACCAAAAGCCTTCACCGTCTATACAGCTGCCATCAAACCATTTCTTCTGGCCACAATCGCTGTCGGGCTTGTCGAAGCCATCGCGCTTATATATCCCGTTGTCGATCGAATTCTCGCCAGATGGTATCTTGGCGATGGTCAAATAGCGGCCCTCAGATATGCAATATTTTTGGCCCATATCCCAACCGGGATCTTCGCCGCTACAATTTCTCTGGCCGCATTTCCGTGGATATCAGACTATTCCACACCGGACGGAAAAGAGAAACTCCACTTGCTCTACTCACACAGTGTGCGGCTTTTGTTTTTTATCATGTCTTTTATTGCGGTCGGCATGGTCATCTTTTCCGAAGAAATTGTCCGCGTCGCATTCCAGCGCGGGGCCTTCGACGCGCAATCACTTTCACTCACAAGCAGTCCGCTCTTTTATTATGCCATTGGCATCCCGCTCTACTCGGTTTATCTTTTTCAAATGCGCCTCTATTATGCCGGCTCTCTGCTCAAACGACTCGGATTCATTCTACTTGTGATGCTTGTCATTAAAATTACTTTGAGTCTCTGGCTGGTTCATCCGATGGCCCAGGATGGCCTTGCTCTCGCCACTACTTTCGCATGGCTTTCAGGATTCCTCATTATGTCATTTGATCTGAGCCGAAAGCTCCAATTGAGCATGAGGGAGCTGTGGCGAAGTTCTATCCTCAAAATCACCCTTCTGCTCGCCATAGTCGCCGCTCTCTGGCTTTGGCTTGACACTCTCTGGCCGTCTCTCCAAGGCGAGCTTTCAGCATCTGCCACGCACAGCCTGCTTTATACTTTTATCAGGTTGACAATTTTTGGCATTATTGGGATCGTGGTTTATCTGGGTCTCGCTTATGCGTTGAAACTTGAAGAGCCAATAAAGCTTTTGGCCACACTCAAAAAGAAAACCTTCAACGCATAACAGGTCGATATCTTCCGAGGTCTCGACATTTTTTCTCACTCACCAAATTCCTGTTACGTCGGGTCTTGCTTATATCTGAGCGCAGTGAAGATATGAGTGTGACCTGACCGTCACTTGATGCGGGACAGTCCGCCGTGGCGGACCGCACGAAGATGGATTCGTGCCTGGTGTACGTCCCCGTGAGAAACGTCCCGGTTACGCGCCGGAGGAAGAGAACATGAGATTGCCATCCGCCGCGGCGGACGGTGTGATCTTCTTAGCTCTGTGGTGTCGTGCACCAGCGAAGCATCACATCCAATGCGCCATGCGCCACCGCAATTTCGCTGGCAACGTCCGCAAGGCGTTAAACCGCCCATTCAGATATTCTTCCCATTGTGCGGCATACCTCTCAAAAATCTCGTCCCCTGTGATCCTATACATCGCATGCACCTGCGCAATATGCAACCGGTGATACGGCACACTCGCCGGATTTGTCATTTCAAAACTAATATGATAGAGCGACCAATAGCCCGTATCAAATTCTGGAAGTTTCTTCCTAAGTGCCTGCAAACCAGCTTCATATAACTCTCGTGCCAATGCATTCTCCTCGATGCGAACCAAATCATACAATCCCCAAAGCGCGAAAATGAAACCGTTGAGAACCTGATACGGTACAGCCGACGGATATTCCTCGTACCAGCTCAAACCATCATTTGTGCGAACGACGCCGCCGTCCTGAATTTCTATATGAAAAGATTTTAGCCCTGCTCGAGCCGAAACCAAATATCGCATATCGTTTGTTAATGCGTATGCCCGCACCAAACAGGAAATAGCTTTGCCTTGAGTTAATGCCGACGGCCACGGTTTCATCAGTCCATACTGACGGTCAAACAGATTAATCAGCCACATCCCATTGTTATCCTGCTTCGCCACAAACCAATCGCATAGTTGAATAAATCTCATCCTATATGTCTCGTCTCCAGTGCGGCGATACATATCCAGGTTCCCGAATGCCGTCAATGCAATCCCCACTGGTTGATAATCAACCGTGCCGCGATGGTTATATAATGGTATGCCTGCGGAATCGACGGGCCCGGGATAAATCGCCCGCTCGGCGTGGTCGATGTAGTAGGGGAGAATATTGTCAGGATCGTATGAAACCGGGGTACTTGAATGAAAATAACTTTTCGAGCGAACCCTGAAATATTCCAGCACGTTACGTACACGGTCAGTTAGAATTGGCATATTAATTTCCGAACCGCATATATTTTGGTACCCCACCGCTTGCGGTGGGCCCGGCCTTCCACGGCATAAACCGGGGACATCCTTGACACTTTTGTGGTCTTGTCATTATTTTATCGTGGTTAGTGTACCTCCCCATGCACCAACGCGTGCCTAAAGACTTCGTGCGGGGTGTCCCCGCCCCGCACCAAACTTCAGCAACCTGCCCAGGGACAAAATCATTTATATTCATAACAGCCCGTATGAACGGTTACATAGTTGAACGTGGCAGTTCCCTTCTTTACTGGGTTAGGCATCACCATTGGGCGGGACGTCAGCTGACATGGGAAGACCGGGGCTGTGGTAGCGGCACCTTTGCTCCCTTGATGAGAAGCCACAAGATTATCGGCACCTCTCCGAAAGACAACGGCATCATGACCTGGAAAACAACGTGCCTGTAAGCAGGCAAGAGGATGGATGTAAACCTACTAATGATATAGGCGAAGCCGGCAACCATCAGCAAGATGCCCAGGATCCGAGGAAAGAAACCCGACTTGATGACAAGGATGCCGAAGGGAAAGAGCCAGAGACCCCAGAATGCCATGACAACAGATTCTCCACTGCCGTTTAATCTGAGAAAGCCCAGCGCCAGAGCATCCAGTTGAGGTTTGGTGAAAACCGACAAGTAGTCGGCGCCACTCAGGAGTATCAGCGGCGCAATCTCATTGAGTAGGTTGGCAAGTGCCAGGGCGACGCCGATTGACACCAAATACCACCATGAGCATGGCGTGCTTCTTGTTGACGTCTTTGAGTAGGTTGTACAGCATTACGACCAAGAAGTAAACATGATCTGGGAGACAAAGTCAATCAGAATGCCAATGCGGTAAGTAAGCTTGGCAGCGGTAATGTTGAGGGCGGTCGCTGTAGCATCCCCAAGAACAACGAACTCGGGAAAGAAAAACTCGCCGAAGATCCCCACTACCATAATCAGGAAGTACAGTACTCCTGCTTGCCGCGCTACTGCTTTAGCTGAGTTCATGTCGTGTCTCCAGTTCTTGTTACGGGCAAGACCGATTTCATCTCTCTGGCCTCTGCGAGTCAGTGTCACTCCATCAGCCCGAGCCAAGGCTTGCCGAACGTACTACTCACCCGCGAATTCAGAAATTTCAACTCTAAAACCCAAAAGCATCGGCGGTTGCCTCGTCAACTTGGGTGTCTCGTTGGTAATACGAAAGCCTCACCTACTTGTTTCGCACTTCCTTGGTTGTATGTCGTCAAACCATGCGGACACGGGGCGCTTCAAATTAACTTTTGTGGTTTTGTCATCTTTTTTTCAGTTCCTGGAAGTGGTGTCAGGCGCCCTCGCCCGACACCACGGAACGAGTACTCCCCACCCCCGCCAAAAACATCCAAATACCGCTTGACGCGGCCTCCGAAACCTATATATTGTCCGACTTGAGAAGAGGTATATAAATTATGTTAAGAACATTTCAACCATCGAACCGGAAGAAGATTAACGATCACGGTTTCCGCGCGCGTATGGCTACCAAGAATGGCCGGAAAGTGCTCGCTCGCCGCAGGGCCAAGGGCCGCAAGAGATTAGTTGTTGTCGTCGCCCGGAAAAAATAGTCTTCCCCGAGACCTCAGTCTGAAAAGCCGTCTTGAAATCGATTCACTTTTCAAGACCGGTACACGGATTCATGGGACATTTCATACCCTTATCTGGCAACCGTCGGAGCAGTTCTCCTATGGAGTTTTTGTCTCGCGTCGGCTTGGCAATGCCGTCAAACGGAACCGAGTAAAACGGCTTTTCCGCGAAGCTCTCCGCCTCAACCGACATTCTCTTACCCAACCGGGCAGAATGGGACTTATCATCAAATCCGAAACTGTCCAGGCCGATTTCAGCCGAATCTCCCAAGATTTAGTGTCAGCCATTGATAGAGTGAACAAAAGCGAGAGGGGAGAGGTAAGATGAAATCCGGTGATGCTGCACCCAAAAGCGTTTCCACACCCATATTGGCCTGGCCGTTTATCTTCCTCATTTATCTCTATCGCGCTACTTTGTCACCCTTTCTGGGAGGATCCTGTCGGTTTTATCCCAGTTGTTCCCGCTATGCCGAAGACGCCCTTCGCGCCCATGGCCCTTTCCGTGGGAGCATAATGGCCATTAAACGTCTGCTCAGATGCCACCCGTGTCACGATGGCGGCTATGACCCGGTTGCGAAGTAGTTTCACGTTTCTCATGCAAAACATTTCTCACAAGAATATAACCATCTCTGTGTCAGCAGAAACCCAAGCAAGGAATGCGCTCTGTGGATAAGAAGACTCTCCCGATAATTATCGTTCTCGCTCTACTCGTCATGTTCTACTGGCAGATTCTCCAATTCTTCGGACTCACTCCTGCCTCTGACCAACAACCAGCCCAGCAAATCCCCGATACAAATTCGCAGTCTGTAACGCCAACTGATACCGCGTCGACCTTTGGCCGGGCCGACATCTCTCAGACAGATTCACTACAACCCACGCCCGTTGATTCACTCCAACAGCCGACCGAGCAAACCGAAACCGATAGCGTGGTCATCAACACAAACAAATATACAGCGACGCTCTCCACTAAGGGAGGTGGACTTGTCTCACTTCTCCTCAAAGAACATACCTACCGCGATCGCAGCCCAGTTGAGATGATTCCGCAAACCGATGGCGGAGTCCCCGAAGCTCGCTTTGCCAATGGCACAGTCGCGACATCCGATTTATCGTTTCAATCCAGCCGCGAGCCGAGGTCATACGATGTCTCAGGTCAATCTTTTTCTCTTGCATACACTTACACCTCGCCGAGCGGGGGCAAAATCACCAAGACATATACCTTCTATCCCGATGAATATCATATCGACCTTGCCCTCCAAATTACAAACCGCGAGCAGCTCGGATTCGAACAGCAGTATTCTATAAATTGGAACAGTCCGATCGGTATCACCGAACCAGATAAGAAGTTTGACCATGAAGCAATTGAAGCCGTAGCGATGCAGTCTGGCTCAAGAGTCAAACTTGATGACTTTCAAAACAACACCCTCAATCAGTCCCTCACTGGCTACACCTCGTGGGCCGGTGTCCGTTCAAAATACTTTGCCGCCATCATTATTCCCAAAAACAAAGTCGCCGATGCCGCAATGGCCCAAGGTGAAATCCGTAATGTCCCGAGTGAGGGAGATGTCCTGCAGGAGAAATATCTCACTGCCGGGATGGAGCTTCCTATCGAAGCTGGCTCGTCGTTCACCGACAGCTTTACCGTCTTTGCCGGGCCGCTTGACTATACCCTGATGTCCAGTTACGATGTCCAACTCGAAGACATGCTCGATATCGGCACAACCCCCTATATCGGATGGATAATAAAACCGTTTGCGCTCGCCATCATCTGGCTTCTTCCCAAAATGTACAGCTTTATCGGCAACTATGGCGTAGTGATTATTCTCTTTGCCCTGCTCGTCAAGCTTGTCACTCTCCCGCTGTCACTTAAGTCATTCAAATCCATGAACGCCATGAAAGAACTCGGGCCAAAACTGGAGCAATTGAAGGCCAAACATAAAAATAATCCGCAGGCTCTCAACGCTGAAATGATGAAACTCTATAAAGATAACGGCGTCAATCCATTCTCCGGCTGTCTGCCCATGCTCATGCAGATGCCGCTCTTTTTTGCGCTCTTTTCTGTCTTCCGCTCGACCATATTACTGCGCGACGCGCCTTTTATTGGCTTCATCAATGACCTCTCGCATGGGGCATCGAGTTTCACCGACCCGTATATCATTCTCGTCGTGCTCATGATCGCAGCGCAGTTTGTCTCGCAGTATCTGACTACAGCCCAGACCCAGCAGAACAAAATGCTTCTTTATGCCATGCCACTCGTGATGGGCTTTATCTTTCATAGTTTTGCCGCCGGACTTGTTCTCTACTGGACGGTATTCTCCCTATTCTCGCTCATAGACTACGCTCTCTTCAAACGCGGCAGCAAAAACGCCCAGATAAAAACGGCCTGAGTCTTTCTATGACCGATTCTGTCAATTCGGTCGACACTGGCCGCGTCGACAGCCCGCACAATGAGACCATTGTCGCGATTATTACCCCGCCCGGCGAAGGCGGCATTGCGGCCATCCGGCTGGCCGGGCCGAAAAGTCATTCACTGCTCACCCTGTCAGTCCGATCCACAGACAACAAGTCTATCAGCTTTGAACCGATGCATATGCAGTTCGGGCGTTATTATTCTATCAATGGAGAGATGCTCGATGAGGTCATGGCTGTCTGCATGACTCGCGGACATTCATACACCGGGGCAGACCAAGCCGAAATCTTCTGTCATGGCGGACAACAAATAGTTAAGCTGATCTTAGAGGACATCATAGCGTGCGGCGCACGTCCCGCGCTCCCGGGAGAGTTCACAAAACTCGCTTTCCTCAGCGGACGAATAGATTTGGCCAAAGCCGAAGCCGTAGCCGAAATAATCTCGGCCAATTCGCACCATTCATATACCGTGAGTCGGGAGCATCTTCTTGGAGCATATTCGGAGCATATCACGAGTCTAAGGGAGAGGCTCCTTGGACTTTTGGCCGAGATCGAAACCGCAATCGATTTCACCGAAAACGAAAACTACTCCGCTCCCTATCACACACTAACTGAAATAGCAACCAAAGTCGAAAAAAACCTGTCAAAATTGATATTGACCTATACCGGTGGCAAAATTATCAGCGAGGGTTTCACTGTAGCTGTAGCCGGACGTCCCAATGCCGGCAAATCATCTCTTTTTAACCGACTTTTACAACAAGATCGGGCAATTGTGAACCCCCAAGCTGGCACTACACGCGACTATCTCTCTGAATGGATTATACTTAATGGATTTTCAATAAACCTTGTAGACACCGCGGGACTCCGCAAAGAAGGCGGAGAAATAGAAAAATCAGGCCAGCAACGTGCCAAACAGATTATCGATAAGGCCGATCTGGTGTTATGGCTCTTTGATCTGTCCGACACAACAGCCATCGTCGACTTGCAGACTGACATAAACGCTCTTTCAGGTCATCAGCTACTTGCTGTTGGAAACAAACACGATCTGGTAAAAAATAAAAACATCCATGAAGTTACAAAATCCAATGACGGCTTGTTAATTTCCTGTCTTACTGGTGAGGGAATAGAGGAACTCAAAACAGCTTTGCTCGCTTGTATCGAACAAAAGATGCCGGACCTGACTTCAGGCCTGGTTGTAACTTCTGCCCGCCATCGCCATAAACTGGCATTGGCTCAAGATTCGCTGGCTTCTGCCATGGTAAAACTGACAGCTGGGGCATCACCGGAACTGATAGCTTTTGACCTGCGCGAGAGCATCAATTCCCTCGATGAAATAATCGGCAAAGTCTATACTGAGGACATTTTGGGCGAGATTTTCTCACGATTCTGTATTGGAAAATGATTTTGTACAAGAACGATGGTAAATCGATGGTAATTCAGATATATTCCGGCTTAGTAAACGGTTTATTGAATTGTTTCACGTGAAACATTGCGGATTAATTGGCAGAAAAGAGAATTGAGATTGACATCCGCCGAGGTGGACCAGCCGTGGAGGGTCGCGCCTTAAGAAAGTCGCTCCTCGCAACAACACTTCGCAAATGTCACCCCAGTCCGCCGATGGCGGATGGTTTATTTTTTCTTTACACAAGTTGTGTTGGGTGTCCCTGCCCGACACCAAAAGACAGTCAAGCAGATACGCGAGATTGCACAAGGTGAAAGTATATATGCGCGATTTTGATGTCATTATAATCGGGGGTGGGCATGCCGGTGTCGAGGCCGCATTGGCCGTCGTACGCATGGGCGGGACTGCCGCGCTTGTGACTATGGATGCCCAACGATTGGCCCTAATGTCCTGCAATCCGGCTATCGGAGGCATCGGCAAGTCCCAATTAGTCAAAGAAATAGACGCTCTTGGCGGAATTATGGGATTTGCGACCGATATGACTGGTATTCAGTTCCGACGCCTCAATCTTTCACGAGGCCCGGCGGTCTGGTCGACTCGTGTCCAGGCTGATCGCATCAAATATAACCAATTCATCTGCGACTTTGTGGCCAAACAAAACGGCCTCACCGTTATCGAAGCTTTAGCCGGTGAAATCATGGTCGAAGGAGACAAAGTGGTCGGTATCCGCACCGAATCTGGCCAGCCGATCACATGCAAGGCAGTTATTGTTGCAACCGGCACCTTTTTAGGTGGACTTATTCATATTGGCAAAAAGCAAACCAAAGCTGGCCGATTTGGCGAACCAGCGGCCTACAAACTCTCCGATTCGTTTGCCAAACTTGGCTTTGAACTTGGACGACTCAAAACTGGCACTCCGCCACGTCTCGATGGCTCAACTATCGACTGGTCGGTCTGTGAAATCCAGCCCGGCGAAGAACCCATTCCATTCGTCTCGCACAGAAGCAATCGCGAGTCATTTATCCAAAGTCCATGCTATCTGACCAGCACCACAGCCAAAACCAAAGAGATTATTCTGGCCAATGTCCATCGCTCGCCGATGTTTTCCGGGCAGATTACAGCGGGCGGTCCGAGATATTGTCCATCAGTTGAAGACAAATTCTTCCGCTTTGCCGACAAGGCAACCCATCAGATATTCCTCGAACCGGAAGGAAACGGGACAAACGAAATCTATCCCAACGGCTTCTCGACATCCCTTCCCGAGGACGTCCAGCATGGCGCTATTCGAACAATAGTTGGGCTTGAAAATGTACGCATCACCCGTCCGGGATATGCGGTCGAATATGACTACTGTCCGACCTACCAAATCAAGCCATCGCTTGAGACAAAACGGATCAAAAAGCTCTTTTTTGCCGGTCAAATCAATGGAACTTCAGGTTATGAAGAAGCAGCAGCTCAAGGGCTTATGGCTGGAATCAATGCAATGCTCTCCATTCGAGATGAACCGGCATTTATACTCGATAGATCAGAAGCATACATCGGGGTAATGGTCGATGATTTGACTACCCGCTCGACCACCGAACCGTACCGGATGTTCACATCGCGGGCCGAATATCGACTGGCTCTTCGCGAGGATAATGCGCGGGATCGGCTGACCCATTTCGCACATAAATACGGATTAATTGAGACGGCGGAATATGAATCATTTGTCGGACTTCAGTCCCGTACAAAAGAGACAATCAGACTTTTTGAAAAGACGCGGCTCCGAGTGACCGACCTTGGAGCGTTAGCTGACCGGCTTCCCAAATTACAGACTATGACTGTCGCTGAACTGGCCAAACAACCGGCCGTCGAATTTCATGAAATAAAAACAGCTCTTTTCGGCAAGGAGTTTTTTGATGCCGTTGAGACAGAATCGGCCGATCGCGCCCTCATTTATATTCGCTATCAGGGCTACATTGAAAAACAGCAGCGCGAGATTGACAGATTTAAAAAGCTCGAGCATGAAGTAATCCCAGTGAGCTTCACATATAACAACATTGTCGGTCTTAAAAAAGAAGCGCTGGAAAAATTCCAGCGTTTTCGTCCGGCATCGCTCGGCCAGGCAGGCCGAATTGAAGGGGTCACACCCGGCGATGTGGCTGTTTTGTCCGTATATATGAAACGATTTAAAGAACAGGCCGCTCTTTCATGACCACACAGCAGGAATCAGTACTTCTTAATCCGCATGAGGTTATCACACAGTACAGACTGTTTGATAGAGTCGAAAATTACTACTCGTCGCTAATGGAGTTGAACCAAAAAATCAATCTTGTTTCACGTGAAACAAATCGTGAAGGCTTCACCCGCATGATCGCTGAATGCCTCCTTCCACTGGAGAAGATTTCCGGTGTGAGTGAGAGCTATCTCGATATCGGCTCAGGGGGTGGGTTGCCAGCGATTCCAATTCTGTTCGCGCGGAAATTTTCCGGCGAAATCAAACTCATTGAGCGCACTCTAAAAAAAACGAAAGCCCTTCGATCGATGCTTGTGGCGTTAAATCTTCCGGGCGAAGTTCTGCCCAAAACATTCGAGGAGATTGCGCTGACATCGAAATATGATCTTATCACAATGAGGTATGTGAAGCTGACACTTCCTCTGCTTAAACATCTGACGGGTAAACTCACTGATGCAGGGACTTTTGTTTACTATGCTTCGCCGGAGGTGAAAATTCCTCCGCATGTTGAGGTGGAGACGTTTCATTTCAAGGATGGGATAGGTGAGGCGAATAAGAGTTACACGCTAATCCGTAAGCGCGGGTAGGGAGGGGGCTACGGGGTAAGACATGGATTCATGATCTTGTACCACACTCCGCCGCGGCGGACTGTGTGATCTTCCAGTTGGTGCAGACCAGAGACGGTCTGCACGAAGATCTAAAGAGAAATTGCGGGGTAAATGGCTTCGTGCGGGACGTCTCTGCCCCGCACCGGGGTGACCGTCAGGGTCATCCACCTGCGGCGGACTTAGGAAGCCTTAGCGCCTATATCCTTGTTCACGCAACGATATAGCCAAGACCCAACGGAATATTTTGTGGCTGGTGTACGTTCCACCACAGCGGACTTGAAAGCCCCGTGCGCCAGCATAAAATGTCAGGATCGCAAGGATCCTGACCTACGAATATGGGAGAACCCTCCACGGCGGGCAGAGAAAGTTGTAGGGGCTGGGATATTTTTAGTTGATTCCCGTATATTCATGCTCTACCATACGTTGTGATACGAAATAAGACAACAAGGAACCCATTGTGAATAAAATTATAGCGATCGCCAACCAAAAAGGTGGGGTCGGCAAAACCACGACGGCTGTCAATCTCTCCTCCTGCTTGGCCGCGGCGGAACAGAAGACCCTACTTATCGATATGGACCCGCAGGCCAATTCCACCAGCGGTGTCGGTATCGACAAATCCAAAATAGAATTTTCAATTTATGAAGCGCTCGTGGGTAGCAAAAGCATATCCGATGTCATCGTACAGACAGAAATGAGCTATCTCAATGTGGTGCCGTCGTCTATCTCACTGGTCGGAGCCGAAGTCGAACTTGTGGGGATGCTATCCCGTGAGACACGTCTCAAAGCGGCACTTGCTCCTATTAAGGACAAATACAAATATATCATCATAGACTGTCCGCCCTCGCTCGGCCTTTTGACGGTAAATACATTGACCGCCGCCGATTCGCTCATTATCCCAATTCAGTGTGAATATTATGCCCTTGAGGGACTTGGGCAATTGGTCAATACAATCAAACTCGTCCAGCGCCACCTCAATCCGGCTCTTCAGATTGAAGGTGTGCTTCTGACCATGTTCGATGGCCGGTTGAATCTTTCCAGACAGGTCTCTGATGAAGTGCGAAAACATTTTGATAACAAAGTTTATGAAACCGTGATCTCAAGAAATGTCCGTCTCTCCGAAGCCCCATCGTTCGGCAAGCCGATCATTCTCTATGATATCCTCTCGACAGGAGCGGAAAATTATATGTCATTCACAAAAGAGGTGATGGCGCGATGACAAAATTAGTCTTAGGAAAAGGACTTGGCGCACTCATCCCGACCGATGACGGCTCTTCTGTCGTCACCGAGTTCACTCAGTTTGCGATGTTGGTGCTCGATGAGATAGCGCCGAATCCGATGCAGCCGCGTCATGAGTTCGACACAGACAAGCTCAATGAATTGGCTCAATCACTTAAAGAGAACGGGCTTATGCAACCGCTGGTGGTGAAAAAAGCGGCCTCCGGATATACTATTATAGCGGGCGAGCGACGCTACCGCGCCGCGAGACTTGCGGGATTTGCCGAAGTCCCGGTTGTTATTATGGATGCTTCCGATGATACCAAAATGCTGGAACTTGCGCTCGTCGAAAATATTCACAGGCAGGATTTAAATCCGATCGAACTTGCTGAAGCCTACCGCCGGCTCATCGAGCATTGCAATTTCACGCAACAGCAGTTGGCGAATAAAATCGGAAAAGGGCGTGTGGTCATTGCCAACACAATGCGTCTGCTTACCCTCCCCCCACAAATCCAGCAACTGCTTCGCGCTGGAGCGCTTAGCGAAGGGCATGGGCGCGCCATGCTGGCCCTTGAATCGGAACCGAAGATGCTGGAAATGGCCGATCGGATCATCAATGGTTCGCTTTCGGTGCGTCAGACCGAGCAGGAATCAATTTCACCTCGCGCGAAAAAGAAACGGCTTCTTCCAAAACGCCATCTTCCTGCTTTAGCCGAAGTCGAAACGAGTCTCAAACAACTGCTTGGGACCTCGGTCAAGATTCATCCCGGTCTTAAACGTGGCCGCATTGAAATTGATTACTATGGCGAGGATGACCTCGACCGGCTATGGGACCTTTTCAAACGGATTGACAAGGTCTGATGCGTGAATCACGATATGTCACCCTTATGCTCGTACCCGATGGCACAGAAAGCCGTCGTGGATGGAGAGTGCGTCGATGGGTGCTGAACTTAATTATGGTGGCATTCGCCGTCACGGTTATCGGCATAGTGATGTTTTTTACGTTTTATGGACTAATTCTTAGTCGTGCGGCACGCACCGAACAATTGACTGAAGAAAATGAGCGATTGCGCCGATACAGATATAAAGTGCAGTTACTTGAAAACAATATGGAGCAGGTCAGAGGCGTGGTAACTCGACTCACACAGTTGGCGGGGATAGAATATCAATTTCCTGAATTGCCCGATGATTCGACGCTGATGGCGGTCGAACTCGATAGTCTGGGCGAGGCCGCTCCTGTTACCTACACGCGCTCAGGTAAAGGTTCAAATCCTATCGGTACCCCAGTTAAAGGCGTGATACTCAAACTATTCGGGGTGGATACTTTGTCGGGCACATTTCACACAGGGGTTGATTTTGCCTGCGCCAATGGCTCAGCGGTACTCGCGACTGGTTCTGGCCTTGTAGAGTTTGCTGATTTTGATTCGACAATGGGATATCTGGCGGTGATTAGACACAACGATAGCATTTCCACGCTCTATGGTCACAACGATTCGCTCTTGGTTCGCGCGGGCGATAGGGTTATTGTCGGGCAGCAGATCGCGCTTTCGGGCAATAGCGGGATTTCGAGCACAGCTCATCTCCATTATGAAGTTAGACTCTTTGAACAACCTATAAACCCTTTGGACAACTTGTATGCTAAAGAAACCTTTTAATACTGATGAAGTGGATGGTCTCATGAACACCATTATTGGCAAAGACACAATCATTACCGGAACAGTCGACATCAAAGGCGCCTTGCGCGTCGACGGAACAGTCAAGGGGAAAATTATCTGCTCCGACTGTGTGACAGTTGGCGCAACTGGTTTTGTTGAGGCAGATATCGAATCGGTGAGCGCGGTAGTTGCAGGACGCATGACTGGCAATATTGTCGCAAGCGACAAGATTGAACTTCAGGCCAAATGCGAGATGGATGGGGACTTAAAGACCAAATCACTGGTCATCGAACAGGGAGCAGTCTTCTGCGGATCATGCAATATGAAGAACCAGACTCCGGATTTGGGTTTCCTGGCTCCGCAAAAGGAGAAGAAGGAATTCGCGACTCTTCAGCCTAAGGAGTTCAAGTAGGCTATATCGGTGGCTTTGTGGACAAAAAGCGTTTGTTGTGGAAATCCATGTAACTCATTGGGAATTAAACGCTTTAACGAGCACTGACAAGTTGAGATACGTGTCGCTTATCCACAAGTATCGGAATTTGTTAAGCCAATATGAGATTTTAACTTAGGGAAAAAGTATCAAGCGCTGGGTTAGATTGTCTCTGATATATAGCAATAGTTTAGTGTGGGTTTCTCGGGTTCATTGATAGGATGATGACCGCAGATTGTGACTGCCTTCTGATTTAAGTAATCAGAAGGCAGTTTTTCTATGTGGTGCATGGCTGAAACAGCGGAATCGCTTAAAGATGAAGAAAAGATGTCAGTCCGCCGCGGCGCGGACTGACCTACCAAGAGAAGAGAACTCGCCACAGTGGGCAGGCGTGGCGGGACGTACACCAGCCACGATGTCGCGCACGAAGTGACCGTCAGGTCACAACTATCCCCGCACTACGCTCAGGAATAGTCAAGACCCGACGGAACCAATTAACGACTTGTTCTTCCCCCGCTTCCCTTGAGAGAGAGGGGGGGGGTCATATTCATGAGGAATTAAGAATCGCTGAACCGCAAGGGTTCATCGCTACAAGATAAAGATGAAGATCGTTTCTGGTCCGCGCCGGAATGACATCGACCGGCAATTTCTCTTGGCGGGCATCCCTCTTATGTTATATACTCCCATGAATATGGCTGTTACTTTTATTCGCAAGACGGGTATAAAAGGGGTGTTACGCATACCTGTTCCTGAATTCTTATACTTTCCCCTTACAAAAGACAAAATTTCCGGAGGAATTGATGACACCGAGTGAAACGAAATCCGATATCAGCGCCGTTGAAAATCTTAACACCGCCTACAGGCAAATAAAATCCGAGGTCGGCAAAGTAATCATCGGGCAGAATGAGGTTGTCGAGCAGTTGTTGATATCGCTTCTTTCATCGGGACACTGTCTTTTGGTAGGCGTGCCGGGACTTGCCAAAACCCTGCTTATTTCTACTGTTGCGAGAGTGTTGAATCTTTCATTCAATAGAATTCAGTTCACTCCGGACCTCATGCCATCGGATATTACCGGAACAGAAATAATCGAGGAAGACCACACCACTGGCAAACGGCAGTTCCGATTTGTCAAAGGGCCGGTCTTTGCCAATATCATTTTAGCTGATGAAATAAACCGAACTCCGCCTAAAACCCAGGCCGCGCTTTTGCAGGCGATGCAGGAACATGAAGTCACAACGGCCGGTGAGACATATCGGCTCGATGAGCCATTCTTTGTTTTGGCCACACAGAATCCGATTGAGCAGGAAGGGACCTATCCCCTGCCTGAAGCGCAACTTGATCGGTTCATGTTCAATGTCTTTGTGAATTATCCGTCGGCGGAAGAAGAGCGTCAGATTGTCAAGGCAACGACTACCCTGCAGACGCCGACACTCCAGCGGATTCTTTCGGCCCAGGATATTGTCGCCTTTCAGCAACTCGTACGTCGGGTGCCAGTATCGGATCATCTTGTGGAATATGCGGTCGATATTGTTCGGGCGACACGTCCCAATGAAAACTCGGCGCTGGAGTTTGTGAAAAACTGGGTCAATTGGGGGGCGGGACCACGGGCCTCGCAGTATCTTATTTTAGCCGCGAAAACCCGAGCAATACTCGATGGCCGCCCGACTCCGGGACCTGAAGATATTCGCTTTGCGGCCTATCCGGTGTTGCGGCATAGAATAGTGACCTCGTTTAATGCCGAGGCCGATGGCATCGATACACTGCAAATTATAAAAAAAATTATGGAGACGGTCAAAGAGCGGAAGTGATAGGGGATTGAATGCTTTTACCCTATACTATGGATTATGGGAGTCGGCATTATTTTATGAGCACATTTTATAGTATGGGTAGCCGTAAACGTTTCAGTCGGGATAGAGATCGCATCACTCTCGTCCAATATTCGTTTAAGCCCCCGACTATTCCCAGCTCGATTTAGCGGTTGTCTCATGAGTACCTCTCACAAAATAATTATAGGAGATGCTCGTAAGATGTCACTTGTGGACGACCAAAGTGTTCATCTCGTTGTGACGTCACCACCTTATTGGCAACTCAAGGATTACGGTTCGCCAAATCAAATTGGTTTTGATCATTCTTATGAAGAATATATCAACAATCTCAACCTTGTATGGAAAGAATGCCATCGTGTTCTTCACGACGGATGCCGGCTCTGCATAAACATTGGGGATCAGTTTGCCCGGTCAGTATATTATGGGCGGTATAAGGTCATCCCGATTCGCACCGAAATAACGCGCTTTTGTGAGACTATCAGTTTTGACTTTATGGGGTCTATCATTTGGCAGAAAGTGACTACCTGCAATACGACAGGAGGGGCGAGTGTGATGGGCTCTTTCCCCTATCCAAGAAATGGGATAGTAAAGATTGATTATGAATTTATACTTCTATTTAAGAAGCATGGGCAAGCTCCTGTAGCGACCAAGAGCGCAAAAGAGGCCTCAAAAATGACAACTGAAGAATGGAATTCCTACTTCAGCGGGCACTGGAATTTTCCAGGCGAAAAACAAGATGGTCATTTAGCAATGTTTCCAGAAGAATTACCTAAGAGGCTGATTAGGATGTTTAGTTTTGTTGATGAGACAGTGCTCGATCCATTTTTGGGGAGTGGTACTACTGCAGCCACAGCGCTAAAGCTTCAACGCAATTCATTGGGATATGAAATCAACAAGGAGTTCTTGCCTTTTATCCAAAACAAATTTTCTAAAGCCCAGGGATTATTTTCGAATGTAGATTTTGATGTGTTATCCGATTCCAGTGTACCGACCAAAGAAGATTATATTTCCTTGCCATATCAATTTATAGACCCATTAAAGCTTGATAAAAAGCTCGATCCGCATAAACTTAAGTTCGGCTCTCGCATTGGTAATTCCGATTCGGCTGCACCCGAACAATACACCGTAAAGCAAATTCTTGCTCCAGACCGTTTCGTCCTCAATAACGGTCTCAATATCAGATTATTGGGAGTTAGACCTTTGGTAGGATTCGAACTAGAGGGCAGGCAATTCATGGAAAAAATGATACGCGGGAAACAAGTATCGCTAAAATTCGACGAAACGCTCTATGATGATGCAAATAACCTATTTGTATATCTATACTTAAAGAACAAGACTTTTGTTAATGCTCATTTCCTTAAGAGTGGGTTAGCTGTTCTTGACCGTGATTGGAAAATGAACAATCGTTCTCTGCTTAAAATGGATGGGACTATTGTCAAAAGAGTGGATTCTTAATTCTGCGACTAACCGTTTTCAACTGAACTTCAAACGAAATGTTGGGCCGACCTCCGAAAGTATACGAAAATGTTAGCCGAAGTCTCTCCAAGAATGGGAGCAATATTATTATATAAATGTAAAATCCAAGGAGCATTTAACTCAACTTGGTCAAAAACTGTATATTAAAGTTACGGAAGTACTGGCTGCCGAGGTGGCGGTGATCACTGAGCAAGATTGTATTGACTATATCCAGAATCTTGTCATCAATCGTTCGTATGACGGCTATACAACAGAAATTACAACGATTTATGGACAACTTGAGAAGTTTCTAGATGTAAACATATCCCCTGCGCCAGATGAATGGGACAGGCTTTACAATGTAGATTTCTTCATCGAGATTGGCGGAAAATTTATTGGACTGCAAATCAAGCCCGTAAGCGAAGTTTCTCATATTCCCCAAATATTCAAAGAGAGAGGCATTCAAGTGGAAACACATTTACGGTTTACGAAGGAGTTCGGCGGACGCGTGTTTTATGTCATGTCGGTTACAGCCGAGAAAGTCAAAAAGATTGCAAACATCGAAGTTGTTGATGAAATTAGAATAGAAATGGAAAGATTAAAGAAACTATGATAGCAAATCTTAGACTGAGTCAGCTCCCACTCTATGCCAAGATATTTCTGGGGATGTTTTCGGTTCTCATGGTGATGGTCGTGCTCTGGGCGATGTGGCTGCTCTATATCGAGCAGGGCCGGGTTGAGCCGGACCCGGCGCCAGCATCTTCAGAACCGAAAATAAAAATGGATGCTGACCAGCCTGCGGATATGGCGGAGATTTATGCCGACAGCGAGGCGGTGCAGGCGCCGAGATGGGATTCAGCGGATGCCGGCGAGGATGTGCCGTTTGACAGCGCCGCAGTCGATTCGGCGCAGGGTTTAGGACGACTTAAAAATGCTCGCGGTAACGAAGAAGTAGGCGCGCCATCGGTTATCGTGGACAGATATAGATTGCTCAAACATAATGTCAAACTTGCGCACACGCATATCAATGGCCTCTCCCTTCTCTATTTTGCGTTGGGAGTTGTTTTTCTGTTTACCAATGTGCCGAGGAAAATAAAAAAGACGGTGTATATCGTGTTCGGATTTGCAATAGTCATTCACACTATTGGGCTTAGCGGCGCAGGGTTTCATTCGATCTACGATGATATGGTTGCTTTGAGCGGTGTGGCGATTTTGGTGATGATTGTGTATATGACGCTCATGGTGATTGTTGAGTTGTGGAAGCGGCGTGCGAGCCAATAATGCAGGCCGATTACCGACAATATCTCCAACCGGGTACAGTTTCAAAACTTAAAGGGCTTGAGTTGCGGGCGCGGATGGTGGTCGAAGGCTTTATTGCCGGACTGCATAAGTCGCCGTATCACGGGTTCTCGGTCGAATTTGCCGAGCATCGACAGTATATGCCCGGCGATGCCATCAAAGATATCGACTGGAAAGTTTACGCCAAGACCGACAGATATTATATCAAGCAGTATGAAGAAGAAACGAACCTCAAGGGGTACCTGCTTTTGGACTGCTCACGGTCGATGGCTTACAGTTCGGGCGATATGAGCAAATTCGATTATGCGGGATTGTTGTGCGGCGCGCTGTCGTATATGATGCTTCGCCAGCGCGATGCAGTCGGGCTGGTCACATACGATGATAAAATCCGGCGCTACATCCCTCCCCGCTCAAAAAGCGGGCATCTGCATTTGCTACTCAATGATATCGCCAACCAGCGGCCGAGTGATAAAACAGATATTTCATCGGCACTTCACCAGATGGCCGAGCGGATAAAACGCCGCGGGCTGGTGGTCATTCTCTCTGATTTGCTCGATGAGCCGGAGAAGATTATCTCAGGGCTGAAACATTTCAGATATAACAAACATGAGATTATTGTTTTTCATATTCTCGATCCGCGCGAACGGGATTTTAATTTCGGGGCTGAGGCGATATTCAAGGATATGGAGACGGGCGAAGAAGTGACGACGCTTCCATTTCAAATAAAGAAAGATTTCGCGAATCAGGTGTCGCAGTTCGCAAGTGAGATATCATCGGCGTGCCGTCAATCATCGATTGATTACCATCCGATTGATACGAGTATGTCATTTGACAAGGCGTTGTATGCATTTTTGGCGAAGCGGGAGCGGTTGTTGTAGGAGGGGGAGAGTGATGTATCGACCAATTTACCATCCTCGTATCAACATTCATCCGACTGCGATTGAAGATCATTTCCGCGAGTCTCCGCATCATATGGAAAAGAAGCGAGGTCAAGAACTTTTGGCCGGCTGTGTATTGTCCAAAGTGTTCGAAACCTTCGATGGCCATTTAGGAGAAATCGCACTTCCTCTGAAACAACGGCCCGATGAGCCTTATACCCTAAGTGAACTCATCACAAATGAGTCGTTGCATGTGGATGCGGATGTTGACCTATATCTGATAAACCAAGATGGTGATGCTCATCCGGTTCAGGTTACACGCCTTGAGGAACACTATACTGGAAATAATACCGATGAAGGTTTAATTAACCTCATTCGGAAGAAAAGTCTGGTCCCGCCCGATAATGATATGATCTTAGCGGTCTTAATCGATGTTGAGGGAACAGGGGATTTCGAAGAACTGAGAGTTAAAATCGAAGGAGAAGCTTTTCCTTTTTGTATGATTCTTCTTCTGGGTCAGTTTGGAAATGACCCTAAGTTAGGGGCTTTCACTTGTTATGCGATCTATTCTGTGATTCGAGAGCCAATCACGGTACAACTCAATTTAGGAGATAGATAGTGGAGTTGTTGGCTTATGTTGAAAATGTCCACCCATTGAGAAATCTTTGAGAAAGGTTGTCATGATAAAAATGTTGCGAGATGCTTTTCTAATCTCACTTGTTATAGTCAACGCGCCTTTTACGGCCTTTGCTGATGAGAATTCAAAAGTACAAGTCGATCACAAAGCTTCAATTGATAACGCCTTGGATAGCACAAAGCCCATAAAGGATTCTCTTATAGAACTTACAGATGATATTGTGGAGCAAGCTTCCGGACGATCGACCAAGAACGATTTTCGCGAAGCCCAACTTCTTATGGAATTGACCTTTAGCGTCATAAACCACCATTCAGGGTTAATGCAATGGGCTTATGTGTATGACATAAAATGTGATTCAATAGTACATCTACAAGCAACGTTTAACATGGAGTTTCACAGAATCCTAATTTCTTCATACAAGTCCAAACTGAACGGCATACTTCAGTATTATGCCGATGACATCGGGCAGGCTCAGAGCGATAGATTGAATCGTTTGGTAGGGTTACTCTATGACAATGCCATCATTATTGATGCAAAAATTAGAGAGACCCATTAGGTGGGTCGTTTTTTTAGTAAAAAGAAATAACAAGATAAAGGAAATCTCCTTTCGGTAGGCCGGCATGAGATTGCTTCGCCACTCCTAAGAAAGCTTTCCTTGCGATGACACTGCTGGTAGTCTGTTTTTGATTCCTGTACCACCGTCCGCCGCGGCGGACGGTGGTACAAGAATCAAAGGAGACATTTTCAAGATCGCCATTGCGAGTTTCGCTTCCGAGCGAAACGTGGCAATCTCATGTTCTCTTCGTCCAGTGCGCGACAGGGACGTCTCACACGAAGAATGAGGAAGTGCGGTCGGGCGTCTCTGCCCGCATCAACGATCAAGACAAATATGAGATTGCCACGTCGCTCGGCTTCGCCTCACTCCTCGCAACGACGTGATGGGAAAGTTGGCTTTGAATCTTGTACCGCACCGCTTTCGGCGGGTTCTTGCTGTTGGTGCGGGCCAGTGACACCCCGCACATCAGAAAAAAAATCAACTGCACAAAAGAATACCTTGCGCGTCATTTAGAGGCAGGATACACTGGATTCTGTCAACGGGGCACATCGGTATCTAATCTGAGGAGGGATTCTATGTCCGCATACAGCCGAAGACATTCGTTTTTGCTCTTGCTACTGGCCTTAGTTTCGGCTGGCGCAGCTTTTATCGTCTGCGACAAGAAACCAACCGAGCCCCCAAAGACGAGCCACCGCTCGTCGAGAAGGATTATATCATCTACCTGTCCAAATCTCAGGATGCCCTGACCCATTATGGATATCATGTACTGCTCCCCATTAGTCAAGCAGATTTGAAGAGTGTCTCATGGCCTAAGTTATAGGTTACTTCGGCCTGGTTCGGCGTCCGGTACTTGAGCGCCGA
>JAWXAN010000014.1 GCA_034439475.1 Candidatus Zixiibacteriota bacterium | reverse complement strand
CCCGATCAAATTGTCTGCGTCTGTCCATCGATAGTACCTCCAGTGCCAAGCTAATCCAACCTTAGCAAACTGTTCACTAAATTGGGGCAAGATCAATCCGTCCGCGAACCCGCCAATTTGTACCACACTCCCGACATTCGTCGGGACGGTGTGATCTTCCCTTTTCCCTCTATACTTTGGAGCCGGCAGGATGAAAATATATTCAAAGAGAAGAAAGAATCGCTGAACCGCAGTCCGCGGTGGCGGAATCGCTACAAGGACAATAGAACCCGGCGCCCTCGCCCGTCACTGCACATGTTTTATTCCCCCGCAAAAAATAATCCCCCCGACACTTGACTCTGTCCGCCAATCCCGTATACTCACTCCAACCTTTTAAGGAAATCCGGTGAGATTTCTAAAGGGAATACTGCATGATAAATAATTCTTTCAATGACTCTCGTCCGCCAATTGGCGGCTTCGCATACTATAATCCTATCATTGTTTATAATACATTCCGGAGGTACCCGCTTGCCAACGCAGACGGACATCGTGCTCGATGAAAAAAAGATAAGTCGAGCCCTAACACGCATTGCGCACGAGATTGTCGAGAATAATGGCGGCGCCGAGACAATCGCTATCATTGGCGTAATAACCCGCGGCGCCATATTGGCCAAACGCATCGCGGCCATTATCGAACAGCTCGAAAAAGTCAACGTCCCTGTTGGTCTTATGGATATTGGCCTGTATCGCGATGACATTCACTCCAATCTCGACCAACCGATTATACAGCGCACTGACATTCTATTCTCGGTGCTTAATAAGAATATCATTTTAGTCGATGATGTGCTTTTCACCGGCCGGACAGTCCGCGCGGCTCTTGACCAGATAATCGATTTCGGTCGTCCGCGTTCAATCCAACTGGCAGTGCTTGTGGATCGCGGACACCGCGAATTGCCGATTAAAGCCGACTATGTGGGGGTCAATATCCCTACTTCCCGCACTGACAGGGTCATTCTTGAAGTCACCGAAAGGGAAGGGACTGACCGAGTGTACATCAGCAAGCGTCCGCCGGAATCCGCGCGCCCGTCAGTTGAAAGAACCAACGACAGTGCCGGCAAACGGGCTAAAGGCACGGCGAAGCCCGCTACCGCAAAGAAGGGAGGCAAGAAATGAGCCTGCTTTCATCACGGCATTTGCTTGGACTTGAAAACGTCCCCAAAGAGGATATAACCAAGATTCTTGATGCTTCCGATACCTTTAGCGAGGTTCTTGGCCGGACAATCAAGAAACTCCCGACCCTACGCGGTATCACAGTTGTCAACCTCTTCTATGAAAATTCGACCCGCACTCGCATCTCATTTGAACTGGCCGAAAAGCGTCTCTCTGCTGACACGGTGAACTTCTCGCCCTCTGGGTCATCGGTAAAAAAAGGAGAAAGCCTTCGCGACACGGTGCAAAACATCGAAGCCATGAAAATCGATATGGTCGTCGTGCGGCATCAATCGACCGGGGTACCATACTTTCTGACACAATGTATGCAGGCCAATATTATTAATGCCGGCGATGGAGCGCATGAGCATCCCACCCAAGGTCTTCTCGACATGTATACTATCCGGAAAAAATACGGCCGACTCGACGGACTTCGCGTGGTGCTTGTTGGCGATGTCAAACACTCGCGCGTTATTCGCTCAAATATTTGGGGGCTGAAAACAATGGGAGCATCGGTTGCGCTTTGCGGGCCGAGCACACTTATGCCCTACGAAGTCGAGAAATTTGGCTGTGATGTTTACTCAAATATTGATGAAGCCCTTGATGGCGCCGATGTGGTCAATATCATGCGGATACAGTTGGAACGCCAGCAAGGGGGACTGTTTCCCTCAAATCGCGAGTACACAAATCTTTTTGGGATCACAAAAGAGCGGCTTCGACGCCTCAACAAAGATTACACCATAATGCACCCTGGGCCGATTAATCGCGGCGTGGAAATTACCAGCGAAGTTGCCGATGGCGACAAATCCGTCATATTGGAGCAAGTTACCAACGGGCAGGCTGTGCGGATGGCTGTTCTCTATCTGCTTTCAGGTCGCAAAGAAGAAGGGGAAGAATAATGGCCAGCAAGAAATATGATTTTGTGATAAAAGGGGGACGGGTTATCGATCCGGCTCTGGGTTTTTCAAACGACGCCCATCTCTTTATCAAAGATGGTAAAATAGCCGGAATCGAAAAAAATTCTGTCGCAATACAAAAAATGATAAGCGGACTTGACTATGATCAGATTATAGATGCAACCGGAAAATTAGTGGTGCCGGGACTTATAGACTGCCATGTCCATCTCCGTGAACCGGGTCGGGAGGACGCCGAAACGGTCGAAAGCGGATGCAACGCCGCCGCCGCCGGAGGATTTACTTCGGTTTGCTGTATGCCCAACACAACACCGCGAATTGACAGTCAGGAGACAGTCAAATTTGTGCAAGACAGAGCGAAGAATGCAAATGCCCGGGTCTATGTGGTCGGCGCGATCACCCAAAATATCGAAGGGAAACAGCTTTCCGAAATCGGCGATCTGGTCAAAATGGGCGCGGTTGCGATAACCGATGACGGCCATTATGTCCAGAATCCTGAGATCATGCGCAACGCGATGGAGTATTCCAAAATGTTCAATATCCCGGTTATGCAGCATGCCGAGGATCAGTATCTCTGCGCTGGCGGGGTGATGAATGAATCGTTTGAATCCACACGACTTGGACTCAAAGGCGCGCCCGCTGTAGGGGAGGAGATTGCAGTCCTGCGTGACCTTGCCCTTTGCAGACTCACCGGCGCGAGACTTCATATTCAACATATTTCCACTCGCCGCGCGGTCGATGCTATCAGGCAGGCCAAGCGCGAAGGGATTCTTGTCACAACTGAAGCCTGCCCGCACCATTTTGTTTTGACTGATGAAGAGATAGGAAAAGAGTTCAGCACGAATTTACGTGTCAATCCTCCGCTGCGGACGGCAGACGATGTGGCGGCGGTAATCGAGGGTTTAGTTGATGGCACTATCGATTGCATTGCCTCAGACCATGCCCCGCATTCTGATGAAAGCAAAGACTCCGAGTTTGATCAGGCTCCGGCCGGTATGATCGGACTCGAAACAACAGTGGGGCTTGTGAAAACGTACCTCATTGACAAAGGCTATTTGGACTGGGGAGATGCAATTCAGAAAATGACAATTCATCCCGCGAGGATATTCAATCTTCCCGGCGGAACCCTCTCAATCGGTTCAGAAGCAGACATAACGATTATCGATCCCGATAAGAAATGGACAGTATCGCGCGAGAAATTCCGCTCGCGGTCAAAGAACTCTCCGTTTGTGGGTTATAAGCTCTCAGGGCAGGTTGTAAGAACAATTTTGAACGGCCGGACAGTTTTCGAGTTATAGAAGATAGATACTATGAAAACTTTGCTCGTCCAAAAACATGTCAACACCTCGGACCTAACACCATATTTGGATTTGGCCAAGGCAAGAAAAGTAGAACTTGTTTGCTTCGGAGAGCTGGCCACATCGGGCTGTCTCTACACAACTCGCGAGGTCCCCGATTTCAAAGCAATTCAGGCGCAATTCTCAAAGCATGATTTTCGAGTCATGGCCGGATTCCCGTATCTGTCGACCGATGGTCTTTTTAACTCCTACGGATATTTCCATAAGGATAAGTACCAAATCTACAAAAAGATAAATCTCTTCCCGGGCATGAACGAAACCACAGTTTACTCACCGGGCAAACAAGCAGGGATATTTGAAACAGATTTTGGACGTGTCGGCTCGGCGATCTGCTACGACCTCCGTTTTCCGGACATTTTCGAGAATCTCAAGAAAGAAAAGGTCCCAATTATTTTTCTGCCTGCCGCCTGGCCCAATGTCCGAATACATGATTGGAAGCGGCTCATCGTCGAGCGGGCCCAATCTACTGGCGCAATGATAGTAGCTGTCAATGCAGTGGGGGATGATGGCACAAATGTGTTCGGCGGGTCATCGATGATTGTCGCGGGCGACGGCACGATTCTCGCCCATGCCGATGAAACCAGCGAAACCACGCTGGAATTCAATTTACATATCTAATACGATTGTGTTAGTTCTTTAGCCGCTAAACTCTTTCGGTTTGGCTTTGGTATGTTTGTCCTCCGGCTTGATTGGAATGAATGAGAATTGGCCGTCGTCTTCCAGTATCCCCCACTTGACCTGTGAGATTTCTTCTAATCCCGCTTTCCCCATCTCTCCGTAAAATTCTTCGTTCGAGACCAATTCACTATTCATATTCTTCACACAAAATTTTCCATTGTGTACGAGAACCGTCGGCGTACCGGCCAGGATATTCTCAACCTTTTTAAAACGATGACTCAGGGCTGAGGTAATAAAGACCAGACTGAACAGGGTCCCGGCTCCCATGACGGCATTGGTCATAGAATAATCATCGGCGGCTTAGCGACGGGCTGAATATCTCGGGAATGAGCATAATTGTGACAAGTTCAAATGGCGAGAGCCGGCTTAGTTCGCGCTTGCCAAGTATGCGAAAAGCGACAAACACCACAACATAAACAAAAGCAACGGGTATGACTGCTTCCATATTCTTCTCCTACGGATATACAAAGATTGAAATGTACATTGAAAGAGGCGACGCGCCTTCTGTATGGATGTGTATTGTTCCATCGCATCTGCCATATTTCTTTGCTTCCAGTTCGACAATGACTTTCCGTCTCTCATGGGGCAAAACATCGTTTAACACAATTTCGTATGCTTGTTCAATGTGGGGCATGAACTCAACTTTTGAAAAGCCTGCGATATAGCCGGTATCGAAGACAATCGTAATTTTAGGCAGGGGGTTCGGTGAGATATTTCCCACGTCCATATCTATGAGTTCAACTGTTTTGAATCGGTGCAATGTCGCGTAGCTCATGTAAACTTTGATCCCATCCCCTGTGATCTGCTGGCTCGTCCTTTTTATCCCGAACACACCAAATAACGCCAGCAGCGGAATCGTCAAAATTATCAAAACACCGATTATACGAGACCAAGGAGGGGAGAGGTATCGGCTGATTTTAGGAGGTTTAGGCGGTTGCGAGATCTCTTTCTCGGTCTGAGACATGAAAGCCCTCCTTGGGTTAATGTCGGAAAGCGCAAAGTCACTAGTGAAAAGATGGTAAAACCGAATCCCTCTGCCTTTATGTGCGCAGTCGACTCGTGTGGCCAGCTTATTGAGTTTCCAACTTTTATACAGGAGTAGTATGGAATATATGCCGACAAAATCAATTAATGAGCGTTCTATAGTTCCAAAGTACAAGGTTATGAAGAAAAACGTTGAGTTTTTGGCATTATAGCTATTCTTTAAGCCCGAGTTAACGCGAAGCACAATCCCAAGCGAGTGATGGCGTTAGCAAACAAACAGAAAGATTATTGAGTGTGGCACTAAAAGAAAAATATCCATTTATCGTATCGACCATCGTTCCCGCCATGAATGAGGAAGGGAATATTGATGAGTTTTGCCGTCTCTATGCCGAGATGCTCCTCACAGCGCCCTTTGAGGGAGAACTTGTCTATGTCGATGACGGCTCCACTGACAACACTTTGTGCAAAATTTCCCTAAACGCAAAGAAGTACCCCTTCATAAAATACGCCTCGCACCAGAGAAACCGCGGTTTGACCGAAGCCCTGCAGAGTGGGTTTGCGACAGCGACCGGATCGGTCTATGTCTTTTATCCGGCGGATTTGCAGTACCTTCCCGAAGATATCCCCGCGCTCATCGCTCCCATCGCCGATGGAGCCGACCTGTGCACCGGCTGGAAGCAGGGGAAATACAACAAGAAATTTGTGTCCAAAGTCTACAACTGGTTTTCGCAGAAGATTTTTAATCTCAAAGTTCATGATCTGAATTCGGTGAAGGCCTTCAAACGTGAAGTTGTAGAAAACATCTTTTTGCGCAAGGACTGGCATCGGTACTTGGTGGTGTTGGCGGCCAACGAAGGATATCGAATTGAAGAAGTGAAAGTCCCTCTTTACGAACGCGCATGGGGGAAGACCAAATTCTCTGTGTGGCGTGTGCCGGTCGGTGTGCTCGATATGCTTGCGGTGAAATTTCAGATAACGTTTTTGCGTAAACCGCTTTTGTTCTTTGGGGGCACAGGAGCGCTGGTGCTTTTGCTGGGATTTCTTGTCGGCCTCTACGCAATCTATCATCGCTTTGTGCTCGGTCATGGAGATCGGACGTACTTATATCTGGTGCTCTTATTGATAGGTGTGGGTATGTCACTTTTTCTTCTTGGATTTGTCTCAGAGGGTCAGACCGCGCTTAAAGAGGAGATTGGGGATCTGAGAAAAAAAACCAAAGCCATATTAGATGAGTTAAAGGACAAGTAGTCCAGAGTGTGTGGAATTAAGGCATTGTAGTAAAGCATACCGAGAGATTTAAGGCAACAACTACTGAATAATCCAGAAAAGATATTGTGCAAGTAACAATCCAACCCTTCCGTTCTGAACAAATGGACGAACTGCTCGCATTTCTAAAAAAATGGAGCCCTACCCATCCCGAACTTGGCGAAGGCTCAATCATTCGCTGGCAGAAATGCCATCAGCATATTGCTATGGTCGACAATCGAATTGTCGGCTACATCGCCCAGATACCGCATGAATTCCACTATGGCAAACCGAGCAATCGAAGCGGAGGAGAGCAAATCGGCTGGGGTGTTACATTCGTTGTCGACACGTCCGACAACGAAATCCGCAAGCAGGCCGGGCGGGGATTGCTGACAGTCATCGAGAATTCGCCCCCAATGAAATATACCGGCGTCGGGATGGTGGCCGGGGTTGACCAAGTCTATATCCGTCGCGGCCATGTTATTAGAAAAGACTCGGTCAAAATGTACGGTCGTTTTTTCAAACCGACCCGAGCGCTTAAATATCTTGGAAAGTCGACGAAACTCGCGCCTGCAATCAAACTCGCGAATTTTGTTTTTCCCGCGCAGACAAAAGTCAACGCCGACTCGGTGACGAAATTTGAGGCATTTTTGCCGGAATGGGACACAAAATGGGATGAGCTTCTCTCTGAACGATATGAGTTGTACGGTATCCGCGATGCGGTCTATCTCAATTATAAACTCAGTCAGCCGAACCGCGAATACTTTTGCTACCGATTCGGAATCGATGGCTATCTGATTTTTCGCCGCGCTCGGAATGATTTGAGAGATTTAACGATTGTCAAAGTCTGCGATCTAGTCGGAACCGAAAAAGCCAAAGCCGCGCTTTTGCCGGTCGCGATGCGTTATGCTATCGAACATCGGGTCGATGGGATATTGGCTATTAGTTCGGTTGTCGACGAGCCGCTCTACAAATCGGACGGAATGTTTATCGCTCGGCCATATCCGATTATGATGAGTCCGACGATCAAGGTCAAAATGCATGTTTCGTTTTTTGATTCTGACATGGACAACCTCTGGTAGGACAGCCCATGTCCATTATTCACATAATAGGTGAATGCTCACTGTGACAACACGTCCTGATACTTCGCGCGTAAGTGACACCAAGCCAAACCCGTCCCGGCGATGGCTGTCTTTCGGAATTAAAATCATCCTGACACTGGTGGTCGTTTATTTCGCGGGTCGACAGCTTATTGTAAATTGGGATGATGTCGTGAGTTTCAAGTGGGATATCAATCCACTTTTGCTTATTGGTTCGCTTGTGCTTCATCTACTGAGTTTAGCTTTTTTCTCCTATGTCTGGTGTGTGCTCATGAGCGGATTCGGTTATACTGTGCCGCTCAAATACGGATTCAAGATTGGTTATATCTCCAATTTAGGGCGGTACGTTCCCGGGCGCATCTGGCAGGTGGTGAGTATGGTTTATCTTGCCGAACGGCTCAAAATTGATAGAGCTGTCACTGTGGCATCGTGGGGTATAGCAACGATGTTTGGCATTCCGGCCGCTTTCGTCGTTGGTTTCGGCACACTTTTGCTGTATCCGGATTTGTTATTGCCGGAGATACGCCAAAAACTTGGGTCGAGCCTCTATATCGGCGGAATAGCGACAATGCTGGTCTCGCTGCTCTTTGTGGTTGTGCCAAACAAAACTTTACAATTGTATAACCTTCTGCTGAAACTACTTAAGCGGCCAACAATACAATTTAAGCTTGATAAAGCAGTTGCTCTCAAGGTTTATTTTGGATATTTTGCGTGCTGGATATTATATGGATTTTCGTTCTGGATGTTTGTCGTGTCAATAACAGGGGAGGCCGAGTTGCCGCTTGTGCTCGGTATCGGCGCATTTATCATTGCCTATCAGGCCGGCTATTTTGCGATATTTTCTCCCGGCGGTATCGGCACACGCGAGTTGGTTTTGACTGGCGCGCTTATGCCTTTCCTTGGCCCGGTTGCGGCGGGGATAGCCTTCGCCGCGCGAATATGGAACCTCATTGCTGAGGTTATTGCCACAATAATCGCCTTCCGAATCCGTTTCGAGAACGGCCAGGGCAAGTCATGACGGTCAAAAAGAAACCCACACAGACAACAGCCCGTCCGCATCGGGTAAACAGAAATGAAATTGAGTCATGGAAATGGCTTGCTCCTCTCCTGTTCGCCGCATTTGCGGTTGGCCTCGTTATTCTCTTTCGGGACTTCTTTTTTTCATCGACAAATATGATAATCGGTTCGGATTTTCTGCAGGCCGGATTTTTTGTTAAGCAATTTATCGCCGAACATATCGGCTTCTTCTCGGTCAATGACCAATGGAATCCGTATGTCTTTGGCGGCATGCCATATATTGAATCCTTCTTCAGCGATATTCTCTATCCGCCGTCTATCATATTCAGGAATCTGGGGGATCTGTGGCGGATGTTAAGCTATAATCTGGTGCTTCACATATTTCTGGCCGGAGTCTGGATGTATCTCTGCGCGAGGGAATTCAAACTGGGAAAGCTGCCGTCGTTGTTTGCGGCCTCTTGTTACATGTTTGCGCCGTATCTGGTATCTTTAGTTGCGCCATACCATGATGGCAAAATTTTCGTGACATCACTCTTTCCGCTCGTTATTTTGTTTCTCGAACGCGGCTTCGAAAGCCACAGCGGTGTGAAACAGCTTTTTAACTTCTCAATGTTTGGCTTCATAATCGGGCTGACACTGCTTGCCCCGCATATCCAGATGACCTATTTTGCGCTTTTGGCATCGCTCTTCTTCACAGTTTTCAAACTTATTAATATGTTGCGGGACAAGCGGCCGGTTGCTTCGCTTGTCGCGCCGGGCACACTGGCAGCGTTCGGGGTCGTGATAGGTCTGGGTCTGTCGGCCATACAAATATATCCCGGTGTTACCTACACGACAGAATTTTCGCCGCGCGCCGACACCAAGAAAGGCTGGGACTGGGCGACGTCTTGGTCTATGCATGAGGAAGAGGCGTTTTCACTGATAATTCCTGAGTTTCCCGGTGTTTCAACCCAGGCCGCGCAGACATATTATTGGGGCAAAAATGCCTTCAAAGATAACTCTGAGTCGGCTGGAATAATTGCATTCTTTCTTGCTCTAATCGGACTTTTATTCTCGCGCCGAAGGAATGCATATTTCTTTGGCGGTCTCGCGCTATTCGCATTCTTGTATGGCCTTGGCGCAACCACGCCGATATTTCGGCTTTTCTTCTGGCTCATACCGGGTGTTGAGTCGCTTCGCGCGCCGTCAATGATAATGTTCGTCTTTTCGTTCTGCGCGGCAATGCTTGGGGCTATGGGCTTGCAGGCAATAATTGAACGGAAACGTGACGATCCCAGATTTAGCGGCAAGTTCAAATATCTGCTCTGGGGGATGCCTGCACTATTGCTTTTCCTCGCGCTTGCATTTTCTGCATCCGGTCGAGGCATGATTGATCTTTGGACATCCCTTTTTTACAGCGAGGCCGCATCGCAGGCTGTTCAGCAAGGCGTTACGAAGCTGGATGTCGCGTATGCCAATCTTCCTGCCATAAGGTCAGGCGCGTGGTTTGCCTTTCTTTTCACTGCCTTGGCCTCATTGGTGATCTGGCTTTATAGGAGCGAAAAGGTCAATGCGTCGTTCTTTCTTGTCTTGATTGCATTGCCGATGTTTGACGGCATCCGATTTAACAGCCGGTTTGTGGAGACTGTAGAGCCATCGCAATACACCACCGTTACATCGGTCACGACCTATCTTCAGCAAAACGCGGGACAAAACCGGGTGCTTGATATTCGCACGCCGCGCTCGCCCCAGGAAGCAGTCCTGCCTCAATGGAATGTGCAGATTGTCGGAGGGTATCATGGAAACCAGCTTCGCTGGTACGATGACCTTCTCGGTGGAGTCGGAATGCCGAATATCGGCGAGCCGCGATTGCTCAATTTAACCGGTGTGAAATATCTGATTATGCCTGCCGGACAAAGTTTGCCTCCAAATTATTTTGGGAGTCAGCCGGTTGTTCCGGTAGCGACACTCGGAACGGATCAGATTTTTAGAAACGATAACGCCATTCCTCGGGTGTTTACCGCATCGCGGTATCAGGTTCTGCCTGAGCGCTCACAGATTACACCACTGGTGTTAAAAGATACGACAGATCTTCGCCGCCTTGTTTATCTCGAAGAAGAGCCAGCTTTGGCTGTTTCAGGAGAGTCATCCCCTACAGATTCGGCTTGGTTTGTTTCGTATGGCTTTGATACCGTTCAGGTGGGTGTTCACGCTGAGAACAACACGCTCGTTGTGTTGACCGATAACTGGTTCGATGCCTGGCATGCCACAGTCGGTGGTCAGCCTGCGAAAATACTCCGCGCCGACGGGGCATTCCGAGCGGTGGCCGTTCCAGCGGGAAACCACGAGATTCTTTTCTCGTATCATTCGTCCCGTTACACAAAAGGGAAAATGGCCACAATGCTGACCTCTATATATCTGGTTATTATAGCTGGTGGGTATTTTGTGTATTGCCGACGCAAGCCAAAGCACACTATAACAGAGACAGAAACTGCCAATCCATGATCCACACTCACCGTGCTCTCATTATTTTTCCGACTTATAACGAAAAAGACAATATTGAAAAGATTGTCCATGCCGTCCTGCCGATGGATCCACGAATTCATGTTCTTATTGTCGACGATAACTCGCCCGATGGAACCGGCCAGATCGCCGACAAACTCGCCTCGCAGATGAGTACGGTCAATGTGCTTCACCGCACAAAAAAAGAAGGACTTGGCCGGGCATACATCGCTGGCTTCAAATGGGCTATGGAGCGCAAATTTGATTATATCTTTGAGATGGATGCCGATTTCTCGCATGGTCCGGAGTATATCCGCGATTTTTTGCGGGAGATACAGAACTACGATGTCGTTTTAGGTTCTCGCTATATTTCCGGAGTGAATGTTATCAACTGGCCGATGTCGAGATTGCTCTTGTCATATTTTGCAAATATGTACACCCGGGTAATCACCGGGCTTCCGCTTCGCGACGCGACCGGCGGGTTCAAATGTTTCCGCCGACAGGTGCTTGAAACGATTGAACTGGATAAGGTTCATGCATCGGGGTATATGTTCCAAATTGAGATGTCCATGCGGGCGTGGAAAAAAGGCTTCACTCTAAAAGAGATTCCAATTGTTTTTGTCGACCGAGTGGCCGGTTCATCAAAGATGTCAAAAAAGATAATGCGTGAAGCGATCTGGATGGTCTGGATGCTAAGGCTCAAGTCGATGTTTGGAAAGCTGAGTTGATACTGATTGGATGGGAACCAGGTTACACTTTCTGTTATCATTGTCACGCACAATTCACTCCCTCTGCTTGTTGACTGCCTCAATGCGTTGGACAGAGCGCTCCTTTCGATTCCTTCCCAAATTATAATTGTCGATAACAATTCACATGACGCAAGTGTTGCGGCTGTCAAGAATCGTTCAGATGAATATCTTATAGTCGAAAACGAAAAAAACAGAGGATTTGCATCGGCCTGTAATCAAGGCGCCGAATTGGCTGAAGGAGAATACCTGCTTTTTCTCAATCCCGATGTCACTCTCGAAGGGAGTGCGATAACAAAGATGCTGGAGGTCTATGCCCAGGAAAGCAAAGTCGGTCTTGTTGTGCCGCGTCTGAGATTTCCCGATGATACGTTTCAGGCAAACTGCCGTAATTTTCCACAAATTTCGAATCTCCTTTTTTCACGCGGCTCGTTTCTCTCCGCGCTTTTTCGCAAGCAAAGGAAAAATGCGTTTGCATCCTACACGCTTCCCGACTATGACGCGACGACCGCCGTTACGGCTGTCGCCGGAACGGTTTTGCTTATCACCAAAGAGCTCTTTACAAAAATGAATGGATTCGACAGCCGCTTTTTTCTCTACATGGAAGACACCGATTTGTCTTACCGCGTCCATCTGCATGGAAATGAGAATTATTTTGTGCCCGATGCCGGAGCGGTACATCATTGGGGAAGCGGAAGCACGACTTCCACCTTAGTCAGGAAGTTTCATCATCATTATTCGTTCTGGCAGTACTTTCTCAAACATGCTCCAAACGGGTTTTCACTCCTTGTTCTGCCGTTTATGCTAATTGGAAATCTGTGTGTGACAGCGCTCGCCGCGGATAAACGGGGCCGTTGAGTCGTCAATGACATTTGAACTTCCGCTAATAACCTTTCTCGTTGGATGCCTGTTGGGATTTGTACTTATACCTCTCCTTATCAGATTGGGACATCGCTGGAAACTGCTCGATATTCCTGGTCGGCACAAAAGACACCAGTTGCCGACACCTATTCTCGGTGGCGTCGGACTATTTGTAGCGCTTTGGATTAGTGTGTTGGCGGCGAGTTTTTTATATCCTGATATGGTCAACATTCCATCAGGCTCACTCTGGTCAATTCTCCTGGGTTCGGTTGTCATTTTTTTGGTCGGGCTTATCGATGACTTCAGACCTCTGCCGGCATGGGTTAAGTTGGTTGCGCAGACGCTTGTTGCGGGTATTTTGATTTTTGGGGGATTCTCGATTGACCCTGTGTCCATTCCATTTGTGGGGAGTGTGCACAGCGGCCTCTTTGCTCCAATGATTACGATTATCTGGGTTGTGGCGCTGACTAATGCGGTGAATCTACTTGATGGACTTGACGGACTCGCGGCCGGTGTGTCCCTTATCGGGGCTGTAACAATGATAATTATTGGCGTCCTCTACCAAGTCGGCTCGACTGTGACAATTGCCGCCGCCCTTTCAGGCTACTTAATAGTTTTCTTGCGCTATAACCGCTATCCGGCGCGCATATTTCTGGGGGACTCGGGGTCGATGCAAATTGGCTACTATTTCGCGGTTATTTCTCTCTTGGTGCCGCTCAAGTCATATACCGCCGCCGCCCTCTATATGCCATTGCTGGCCTTGGGTGTACCGCTGTTGGAAACGGTCTCATCGATAATTCGTCGTCTGGCAAGCGGCAAAAACCCGATGCAGGCCGATAGGCGGCATATTTTTCACTATCTTGCGCTGGCAGGATTGGGGCCGCGACGCATTGTGGCCATCTTTTATTTAATGTCCTTTATTTTCAGCCTTTTTACCCTCGCCATGTACTTCTTTGACCGCATCTGGGTCTTCAGCCTGCTCCTGCTTTTTATGGTTGTTATTCTGTCCCTATTTTTTATCTTTATGAACAGCCGCGACAGAACTAAACCTGTTGGGCGGCAAAAAGTAAGAAAGGGATAAGGCAGGACACATTTCTGCTTTTGAGTCAATACTATGAGCGAGGGACCGTATCTTGATTTTGAGCGACCGATAGCGGAGCTTCAGAAAAAAATCTCGGATATGCGAGATTTCTCAGCGGGCGAGAGTATTGAACTCGGAGGCGAAATTGCCTCGCTTGAAAAGAAGCTCGACCGTCTCCGTGTCGAGATTTACACCAACCTCAGCCGTTGGCAGAGAGTCCAGATAGCCCGGCATCCCAAGCGTCCATATACATTAGATTACATCGAACAGATCACGACTGAATTTGTCGAGATTCACGGCGACCGTTCCTATGGGGATGACAAAGCTATGGTCGGCGGATTTGCTCGAATTGATGGCGAGCCGGTGATGATAATCGGGCAGCAAAAAGGACGTGACACAAAGCAGAAGCTCTACCGCAATTTCGGTATGGCACATCCCGAGGGGTATCGCAAGGCCAGACGTCTTTTCTACCTTGCCGAGAAATTTGCCCTGCCAATTGTCGTGCTCATCGATACGCCGGGGGCTTTCCCCGGTATTGCCGCAGAAGAGCGGGGACAGGCTGAAGCTATAGCAAAAAACATTCAGATAATGTTTGAACTGAAGACTCCGATCGTTGTCGTCATAATCGGCGAAGGGGCGTCCGGCGGGGCGCTTGGAATTGGGATAGGAGATCGGGTACTTGTGATGGAATATGCCTGGTATTCGGTTATCTCGCCCGAAGGATGCGCGGCCATTCTTTGGAAAGACGCCACGCGTGCGTCGGAGGCCGCCGAGGCGCTCAAACCGACATCGGAGGACTTGGTCAAGCTTGGAATCGTAGACCGTGTCGTGCCGGAGCCAACAAGCGGAGCGCATAATGACCCAGTCGAGGCCGCGCGACTTCTTAAAGCTGATATTATTAAATGCCTGAATGAACTTAAAGGAATGCCGCTCGATATATTGTTGTCAGAGCGGATGCAGAAATACCGGAAAATGGGCGAGTTCAGCGTCTCCTGAAGAAGATAATGATAAGTATTCTTTGGAAACCTCAGTCTGCTGGATTAGGTTTATCGAATATGTCGAAACTTATGAATAGGTTAGGTAAATGAAACTGTCAAAATTCTGTGATGAGAGCTTGGTCTCATTTTCGCTAAACGCCAAGAATAAGAAAGAGGCAATCGAGGAGATGGTCGATTTGGCCGCCGGATCTTCGATGATTAAAGACCGCAACGAATTGCTGACTGATGTCAAAGAGCGCGAGGAATTGGTGACGACTGGTGTCGGCTATGGGGTGGCTTTTCCCCATGCAAAAACCGGCGCGGCGAAAGGGATCGTGATTGCTTTTGGGCGAAGCCAGAAGGGGATAGATTTTGACGCAATGGATCATAAACCAGTACATCTAATCTTTCTCATCGGCGCTCCGGAAGATGCAATTGGCGCGCATTTGAATGTCATGGCGCGGTTGTCGTATTTGATGAAATCGGAGGAGAACAGAGCCAAACTCATGAAAGTCACTTCGCCCGGTGATGTCCTCGCCTTAATGGACAATATTGACTGAAGTCAAATCGGATATGATCCGATACTGATATAATGAATTGGGTTTCAAATCTCTTCTCGCGCTACCTGCGTAATTTACACTTTATTACTATAGCGGCATTGTGCACGACGCTCATTCTCAATCTGGGCGGAGTGAATGCAACGGTTACTAAAGTTCCGATGAGCATATTGTACTTCCCGTTCTTCAAAGTTAAAGTTGCCGTCCTGGAACTGCATGAGGTGGCTAAAGACAATAGCAGTCTCCGACAATCGCTTGTGGAGGCCTCGATCAGGTTATCCATGATGGAGGAGTCCAATCGCGAGAATGACAGGCTCAAACGCATCCTCGGTTTTGAAGCCCCTTCGGGATACCGAATTTTGCCGGCGAAAGTCATCTCGACAACAGGTGGCCGGCTCCCGAATTCAGCCGTTATAAACCGTGGTACAAAAGACGGTGTGGCGATCGACTTGCCGGTCATCAACGAAGAAGGGCTTGTCGGCAGAATAAGTTCAGTCGGCCCCGATGTGGCGACGGTTCAGCTGTTGACTGATCCCGTCAATCGGGTCGCCGTGCGGGTTGCCGATACAAGAGAAATGGGTATTGTGAAATACGATCGTTCGGATAATTTGATGTTGGACAATTATTCAGTTCAGTCTCCACTCTCCGAAGGGGATTTGATTATCTCATCGGGTCTTGGCGGTATTTTCCCGCCCGGGTTGGCTGTGGGCCGGGTTCTGAATATCGACCGCCCCGAAAATGAAATGTTTGCGCGAATTGTCTTGAAGCCAGCGGTTAATTTCAACCGGCTCGAGGAACTCTTTGTCCTGAGGCCGCAATTGTAATGAGAATCGTTCCATTCATTCTCTATCTGCTCTTGATCGCTTTTTACCAAGTCGTTCTGTACAATCCCACAGCTATTCATGGAATTACAATGAACATCGCCGGGCTGACAGTTCTTTTTGTTGCACTCTATAAGCCCGAATTGACCGCGACGTGGTTCGGCTTTTTTGCAGGTATAGTCCTTGCATCGGGGGAGCCGGGTCAGATCGGCTGGCAGGCGGCGTCGCCGGCAGGACTTGGTTTGGTTGCCTTTCATGTCCGTGAAAAACTTAACCTTGATTCGTTGCTTGCCAAAGTGCTCCTGGTTTTCATTGGAATCGTTATACATAATTTTCTCAGTTGGATCATTGATCCATCCCTCAGGCAATTCGCTCTTTTTCTCCCTTTTGTTCTCGGCGGGGCGTTGTATACTACTGTAATCAGCATCTTTTTCTTCTTTATTCGCGATGGATTGATAACTCGAAGAAAGATTCAACAGCTTTTTTAGTACAAGCATAATATGGAATCGAGCAAAGTCTCCCTCGCAGTTCGTGAACAGTTCGGCCTTGTCGTTATCGGAGCGATCTTTCTCCTGCTGACAATCGGCCTTATAAAACTTCAAGTCATTGATCATGACGAACTCGCAGAAAAATCAGAAAACAATCGGATTCGCGTCGTTCCGATTATCCCCCAGCGGGGATTGATTATTGATCGTGAAGGGAGAGTCATGGCCGGTAATCGGCCCTCCTATACGCTTTCGGTTATTCCGGCTGAAGAGGAGAAGGGGCAAACAGTTCCGAATTTGGCCAAGTTAATTAACTCAGACACTTCGAAAGTCCGGGCGCGGATACGTCGCAACACAGTCAGCTATTACCAGCCAGCACCCGTTAAACGCGATCTTGCATTCGAGGCAGTGGCCGTTCTCGAAGAGCAAAGCGGAAAATTTCCAGGGGTCAGTTATCAGATGGACAGGGTGCGGCAGTATATCCCCGGCGCGAGTGTTGAATCGTTTGCGGGCTATGTCGATGAGGTCTCTGAGGAAGAGTTGAAAAAGGTCGACCCGGATCTCTATCGAATGGGCACTATGATTGGCAAGCGAGGTATAGAGCGGGAGTATGATCAGGCTCTGAGGGGAAATGAAGGTACGGCCTTTATAGAAATCAAAGCTTCCGGTCAGCTACTTGGAACATACTCCGGACGAGAAAAAGTCAATTCCAGACCAGGGGCGGATTTGACCCTTTCTATTGATCTCGATCTCCAGCGCGCTTGTGTGGAGGTACTTACCCAGTTCTGCTGCGGCGCCATTGTCGCAATTGACCCGCGTTCAGGTGAGGTTCTCGCGCTCGCTTCATATCCGAGTTACGATGCCAATATCTTTTCGTCGGTTGTTCCCGATTCGCTCTGGCGATCCATGCAAGCCGATTCGAGCCATCCGCTTTTAAACAGACCCATGACCGGGCTGTATCCCCCGGGCTCTACGACTAAGTTGATTACTGTCGGAGCCGGAATTGACGCTGGTTTTATTACACCATCCACAACTTTTCGCGGCTGCTCTGGAGGAATGCAATTTGGCAATCGCTATTTCCGTTGTTGGGAGGAACGTGGGCACGGTGTGCTCCTGCCGGCAAATGCCATTGAGCATTCATGCGATGTCTACATGTATCAACTCGGAATGAAAATTGGTCCGCAGATACTTGCCGAATACTTTCAGAAGTGCGGATTTGGTGTCCCCACCGGAGTCGACCTTCCGGGGGAGGCCTCGGGAAACGTCCCTACGATTGACTATTACAATAAACGGTATGGCGAGAAAAAGTGGACACGCACACTAGTTCTCAACACTTCAATCGGCCAAGGCGAAATTTTGGTGACGCCCTTTCAACTCACGCAGTTCTTTTGTGGAGTGGCAAACAACGGGACCGTATATCGCCCGCATGTGGTCAAACAAATAACAGACCCCACCACAGGGAAGACCGAGACGGTTAAACCGGAGATTTCATTCAAACTACCCTTTACGCCAACGACACTTGGACTGCTTAAAGAGTCAATTCGTCTCGTCGTCGAAGGCTCGGGGGGTACTGCAAGAGGGCTCAAGAATAAATACTACAGTATCGGCGGTAAAACCGGCACAGCGCAAAACCCGCATGGCAATGAACACTCGCTTTTTGTTGGTGTCGCGCCGCTTGAGGCTCCGGAAATCGTCGTGTGCGCTATTGTAGAGAACGCCGGTCATGGTTCTGAGATTGCTGCGCCTGCGGCAGCGAAAATCATTCAGAAATATATGTATAAAAAACTTGGAATCGTCGATACGCTCCAGCTCTCACTGAGGGATAGTCTCTGATGCTGGATTACAAACTACTCGATTGGAAACTGATCGCCTGCGCTTTCGCGCTTTCGGCTATTGGTATTCTTGTCATAATGTCTGCCGAGTATCATTCGCCGCACGCCTACGAACGAACTTTCTATATGAGACAGATGGTCTGGCTTATTGTGGCGATTGTTGTCTTTCTGACGGTGATACATCTCCCGCCACGGCTTTTTGATATGGGAGCCTATTTCACCTACGCCATCGCTTTACTATTGCTTATCCTTGTGTTTTCGGTGGGAACATCTCGGCTGGGCGCGCAGCGGTGGTTTGACCTTGGACCGGTCAGTATCACGCCGTCGGACATAGCTAAAATTGCTGTACTCTTGACGCTCGCCAGATTTTTTGCATATACCAAATTTCCACTTGTTTCAAAACGGCGATTTGCCATTTCCGCACTCATTGCCGGCATCCCGATGGCGCTTATAATGAAACAGCCGGATCTGGGGACATCGCTTGTGCTTATTGTGATGCTTTTCGCGCTCTGGTTTTGGTCGGGATTATCGCCTTGGTATTTGTTTCTCATTGTCTCACCGCTTGTGTCATTACTCTCGGCCTCGCATTGGCTGTCATGGGTGATATACTTTGCCGTTCTTATTGGGCTTCTGGCGCTCTTTAAGCCCGGCTTTTTGTTCGGGCTGGTTGTTATAATTTTCAATTTAGCTTTTGGCACATTTACGCCGTTCATCTGGAATACATTGAAAGATTATCAGAAGCTCAGGATACTGACATTTTTGGATCCCGGGCGCGACCCGCGTGGAGCGGGGTATCAGATTATCCAGTCAAAGATCGCTATTGGTTCGGGTGGGCTGACAGGCAAAGGGTACCTTGAAGGTTCGCAGTCGCGATTGGATTTCTTGCCTGAGCGGCACACAGACTTTATTTTTTCAATTATAGGAGAAGAGTTTGGATTTGTTGGCGGCATGGTCATACTGCTTTTGTTTGGAATAATCTTCTATCGCGCCATACGCACCGCGGTCAAATGCCGCTCCCCATTTCTCTCGTATATTGTTGTCGGCGCCGCATCAATTTTGCTCTTTCAGGTATTGGTGAATATCGGGATGACGCTTGGGATGATGCCGGTAACCGGTCTGCCACTGCCGTTTGTCAGCTACGGTGGCACAAGTCTTGTGCTGGTATGGACGCTTGTCGGACTGATAGTTCTGGCAGGCTATCATTGGCAGGAGTATTAGCGTATGCCGCGTTTCATACTGCTAATTGTCATTTCAGCTTCTATGGCATTTTCGTTGCCTTCTCAAGCTCAGGAATTTAACCTCGATTCCCTTCTTTTAAAGTCTGTCGGTGGTCAAAACGCGCTCGAACGATTGAAGCGCGTCTCGAGCTATTCGGCCAATGGCACAGCTCTTAGTAGTGGGCAACCGGCGACATTTTCGTTTTGCTTTTCAGCGCCGGACAAATTTTTTCTTGAAATCTCACTCGGCGCGCTGACATTCGCCCAAGGATATGACGGCAAAATAGCATGGCAGAAAGATCACAACGGCTCGATTACTGAGTTGAGCGGTTTCGAGCGAAGGGTTCTCTTAGAGCAAGTCTACTTTCAGTCGTACTCGTATCTTTTTCAAGACAGGCTCAAAGGCGGCCGTGAGTATCGCGGGAGAACTACACGAGACGGAAAAAGCTATCACGAAGTCGCATTATATCCCTTCAATAATGATACGGTGATTGTTCTCTTCGATATCGCGACGGGACTTCCGCATCTGCTCGAGAGCGATTTCGACAATATAAAGAGTGTGACCTATTCGGAAGATTTCCGCGAAGTAGAAAAGGTGATTATTCCTTTCGTCTCTCGAACGGTGACAATTGACACACCAATCGAATCCGAGTTCACAATTACAAAAGTGGATCTCAACGCCGTCTGCGCTGATTCTCTCTTTTCAATGATAGGCGGTGCGCTCGGTGATTACCGATTCCCTGAAGGTGTCGACAAGCTGATTGTGCCCTTTGAATATAAAGGGGGACATCTTTATGTGAGCGCCACTGTCAACGGCAACAAGAAAATGAAATTCATCCTCGACTCAGGCTCCTCGGCAAACATTATCAACAAAGCCGCTGCCGATATGCTTAAACTTCCTGTTGTCGGTACAGTGCAAGCGAGAGGGATCGGAGGGTTTGCCGAAGTTCAGTTGGTGGAGACCGATTCGATACAATTGGACGGTTTGACACTGCTCGGCCAAGTTGCCGGCAGTTTGGATTTATCTGATATAGGCCAGAGTAGCGACGGAGACAATGTCTACGGCGGGATTTTGGGGTATGATTTTATGTCGCGCTTTCCGCTTCTTATTGACTACGCGGCCTCGACTGTCACTATTTACAATCCGGCGACTTACGCTCCGCCAGACAGCGGAGTGCTTGTCCCGTTTAGAATGGTTTCGAATGTCCCCACAATTAGAGCGGAAATCGAAGGTATCGCGGGGGACTTTATCGTGGATATCGGGAATGCCTTCGGACTAATTATTCATGAGGATTTCGCGCAAAAGACAAAATTATATGATTCTCTGCAGGATGTGAAAACGACCCGCTCGACCATAAGTGGAATTGGCGGCGAAGCCGGGAGCAAAACTGCATTTGCATCGCATTTCCAGTTTGGGAGTATTGCCTTAGACTCTTTGCGAGTTATTCTTACCGAGAAGGGCGCGGGGATAACTGGTTCAAATGAACTTGCCGGAAATATCGGCAACCTCATTTTGAAACAGTTCAAGGTTTTATTCGATTATGAACATCAGTCTCTTATTTTTCTCAGACCGTAGTTGTTCTTGATGAATCTTGAAGCGCGGGGTGGCGGGGAATGGCACGGCGGATGGGCTGATATTCCATGTTGTGTCGGGCGCCCTCGCCCGACACGTCAAAACAGTCAGGCGAGGGCGCCTAACTGCACTGCGAAGACAATCACATTATCGTTTGCTTAGAAGGGAAAAAGAAAATACTAGGTACTCCGCCCGTGGCGGACCGGTACGACATTTACAAGCGCTCACGGTTCCGTCAGGGATCGCTCATTGCTTGGAGGAGAACAAAACCCACCCTTTGGGTGGGGTACAAAGGTGCGGGGCAGTCCGCCGCGGCGGACCGCACGAATAAGGATATCTGATTTCCTCCGCCACCGGCGGACGCGAAATAACTCACCGGCAGAATTTGTATCGTTTTTTCTTTCGCAAAGGGGTAAAATAGTGCATACTACTGCCGATGGCGGCCCGCAACCTGACACCAGAAGATGAGAGGAGGAAGATGTCTCCAACGTTTTCCTGTACATTGACTTATAGGCTCACTTTAATGCCATTAATTTTGGGCTGTTTTCTTTTTTTTATACTGTGTGGCGCGCCAGCGCTTTTCGCACAGGACTCTGATAGAGCCTTCATCGCGCATTTCAATACCCAGCATCAGATGGGGGCACGGCTCGGCGGATGGAGGAACCTTGGTGATACACCTCTGCGCGAGCGGAACCAAGGCTCATCTTCTATACTTTCTGACTTCAAAAGCGGCAGCTTTTACCTCGAAGGTTATTACTCTCACCGTTTCAGCCGACTCTTCGCTGGCGAGCTTTCAATTGGTATAGTGAATCGCGGGGATGTCACGGTCAACAATACATTCAATGAAAGTTTCTATGGCTCGCTGGTCATATATCCAATACTAATTAAAGCGAAAGTATATCCCTTCGCAGCAAGTCTGTTTAGATTCCAACCATACTTCACAATCGGGGGCGGCTTCTTTCATGGGCGACATGATATCCAGCTTGCCCGATCGGATTTTTATTATTCGGATTTTAATGAAGATACCGAGACGAAGTTAGGCTACAGCCTCGGGGGTGGCATCGATTACCCTCTTGCCCGGCCTATTGGTCTTGAGTTGACATTTTCTTATATGCCGTTTACTTTTTCTAAACCGCTTGTGTTTGTGCAAGATTATAGCGGGCTTTCGATAATGATAGGCGTGAAATATCTATATACGCCCACAAAGAAGAATGATAGCGCTGTGCCTTCGAGAAGGAGATTCTGAAAATGAAAGTTGGGATAAATGGATTTGGCCGAATTGGGAGGTTGGTCTTCAAAGCCTCGCGTGATACGGCCATTGACGTCGTTGGAATAAATGATATCACCGATGCCGCGACCCTTGCGCACCTATTAAAATATGATTCCGTTCATGGCCGTTACCCGGGGGAAATCCGTGTCGAAGGAAATTCCATAGTCATAAACGGTAAATCGATTCCGGTGTCGGCAGAGAAAGACCCGGCCAACCTGCCGTGGAGCAAACTTGGCGCCGATATTATTCTCGAATGTACCGGCAAGTTTACCGACAAAGCTGGAGCTTCAAAACATATTAACGGCGGGGCCAAAAAAGTTCTTATCTCCGCGCCGGCCAAAGGACACGACGGGACATTTATCCTCGGCGTCAATTCCCAAGACTATGACAAGAACAAGCATCATGTCGTTTCAATTGGCTCATGCACAACCAATTGCCTTGCGCCGCTCTCCAAGGTCATCATGGATAATTTTGGGATTGTCAAAGGCTTCATGACCACAATCCATTCCTTCACCGCTGATCAGAGACTTCAGGATGCCCCTCATTCTGACTTGCGCCGCGCCCGTGCGGCCTCGATGTCGATGATCCCAACAACAACCGGGGCAGCAAAAGCCATAGCAGAAGTAATTCCGGCTCTCAAAGGAAAAATGGACGGAGTGGCAATCCGTGTTCCGACACCTGATGCATCGCTGGTTGACCTTGGTGTCATCATGGAGTGCGAAGCCACAGTCGAGCAGATCAATGCCGCATTCAAAAAGGCGGCGACAAGTGGCCCTCTCTCGAAAACACTGCAGTATTGCGAAGAGCCAATCGTTTCAATTGATGTTGTCGGCAATCCTCACGGCGCAGTATTTGATTCCGGCATGACCGCCGTTCAGGGAAACTACGCGAAAGTGTTCGGCTGGTATGACAATGAATGGGGTTTTTCATGCCGCATGGTGGATATGATGCTGATGATGTAATGACGATAACGGTACGGATATGAATAAATTAACTGTAGATAATGTAAACTTCAAAGGAAGCAAAGTTCTGGTGCGAGTGGACTTCAATGTTCCGCTCGACACTAATATGCGAATAACCGATGATCGCCGTATTCGCGAAGCTTTGCCGACAGTAAAGAAAATCTTGAATGAGGGAGGACGGGCAATTCTGTGCTCGCACTTGGGACGTCCCAAAAAAATCTTCACACCTGACTGTTCACTAAAACCGGTGGCTGTGCGGCTTTCTGAATTACTCGGGCAAAAAGTTCTCTTTGCCAATGACTGCATCGGCCCCGAAGCCTCGAATTTGGTTTCAACAATGCATGACGGCGATTGCCTGTTCTTAGAGAATCTCCGTTTCCATGCCGGTGAGGAAGCCAATGACCCTGAGTTTGCAAGAAAACTTGCCTCGCTTGCTAATATGTATGTCAACGATGCTTTCGGTTCGGCTCATCGCGCTCATGCCTCGACTGTCGGTGTGACTGCCTATTTTAATCAGGCAATCGCGGGATATTTGATGCAGAAGGAACTGGCTTATTTTGGTCAGGCTCTCGACGAACCAAAGCGACCCTTTGCTGCGATACTTGGTGGCGCAAAAATATCAGGGAAGATCGATGTTATTACCAATCTGCTGAACAAAGTGGATATTTTAATTATCGGCGGAGGAATGGTATTCACCTTCGCCAAGGCTATGGGATATGCTATCGGCGATTCGCTTCTCGAAGCGGACAAGGTCGAATTGGCTCGTGAGATTATGAGCAAAGTGAACAATTCAAGAGCCAAGTTGTACTTTCCGGTCGATGCGGTTGTTGCATCCGAAATATCGGCCACTGCTCAAACGCAAGTTGTGCCAATAGACAAAATTCCAAATGGCTGCAAGGGATTAGATATTGGTCCGGGCTCAGTCAACCTTTTTTCCGATGTACTCTCACCGGCAAAAACTATTGTGTGGAATGGTCCGATGGGTGTTTTTGAGTATCCGCCCTTTGCAAATGGCACATTCGCCATCGCCCGATTGCTCGCCGATTTGACCGCATGCGGCGCAATTACGATTGTCGGAGGCGGAGATTCAGCGTCCGCTGTCGCACAAGCTGGACTCGATGGTAAGCTTACCCATATTTCGACCGGCGGCGGAGCCTCACTTGAATTTCTCGAAGGTAAAGAGCTTCCCGGTGTAGCGGCCTTGACAGAATTGCCTCAAGTTACAGCGGTCTAATATTTCTCACCATGCGAACAAGAATAATCGCCGGAAATTGGAAGATGAATGGCACAATCCGAGAGACCGACGAACTGATTGCCGGTTTGAAACCGCTTTTGCCTGCAAATATGACTTCGCAGGTTATTTTGTGCCCACCTTTCACTTCACTTTTGACGGCTTCGCAACTTGTTGCAGGAAGCCCAATTGGACTCGGGGCGCAAAATATGTCCGAGCATGAAAAGGGAGCATTTACCGGCGAAGTCTCAGCTGAGATGCTATTGACAGTCGGGGCAACTTTTGTTATTTTAGGCCACTCGGAAAGGCGGCAATTTTACGCTGAAACTGATAAAGGCGTGAATGTGAAGGCCAAACGGGCGCTTGAGAACGGTCTGACACCGATTATTTGTGTCGGAGAGACGCTTGGAGAGCATGAACGGAACGAAACCGAGGCGGTTGTTGGCCGACAGATCGACGGAGTCTATGCCGGATTTTCAGCCGATGATCTTGAGAAGACGATAATTGCTTATGAGCCAGTCTGGGCGATTGGAACTGGTAAGACAGCGACTCCGGAACAGGCGCAGGCAGTACATCGTTTTATTCGAACCCGGATTAGGAAGTGGTCTGAGGAGACCGCTGAGAGAATATCGATTTTGTATGGCGGGTCGGTGAAAGCTGACAACGCCCGCGCTTTGATGAGTCAACGGGACATCGACGGCGCTCTTGTAGGAGGCGCGTCATTGGTAGTAAAAGAATTTATCGCCATCATTATGGCGAATGAAAGTGTGGAGGTATAAATTTGTTTGGTGCATGGGTAATATTTCACATCCTAGTGTCGATTGCTTTGATTCTTGTGGTTTTGATGCAATCGTCAAAGGGAGAAGGACTGGCCGGCTCGTTATTTGGCGGCGGTATCGGCGGAGCGGTTTTTGGCGGACGAGGCGCGGCGTCTTTTCTAACCAAAGCAACCACATATCTTGCCGTTCTCTTCATGATTAACTGCGGCGCGCTGGCATTTATGTCATCCTCGCGCGATCAAACGATGACCGACCCGTCATCAGTCACAACATCTCCCGTGACGGAACAGGCACAACGGGAACGTGAACAGCAGGCCGCATCACAACAGGCCGCGCAACAGCAGAGAATTGCTGATTCGATCTCGCGAATTCAGGTGATTCCGGGCGAAGGCACACAGCAGCCGATTGATACGACGGTCGGAGGTTCGACAACCCCGTAACCGGGATGTGTCCTGCGTGTCGCGGAATTGGCCTCATCGACTAACGCATAGAAAAATTGGAACAGAGTTTGCGGGAGTGGCGAAATTGGTAGACGCACTATCTTGAGGGGGTAGCGTCGCAAGACATACGAGTTCGAGTCTCGTCTCCCGCATAAAATGAATGACCCCTGTGACCCGGCTGATCATAGGGGTTTGTTTTGTTTATGGGCGAGTCCGCCCGATGCCACAGAGAAGACCATACCGTCCGCCGGTTGCGGAGTGTGGTACAAGTACAAGAAGTAAAAACAGAACTCCCAATGAGTCGTTGCGAGGAGCGACTTCTTAGGAGTGACGTGGCAATCTCAGTTCTCTTGGTTCGGAGGTCGATACCTTCTTAGGTCTCGACCTCTTTTCTTTGGTGCGCGGCGGTTCGCCGCGGCGGACTGTCGCACTATGTGACCGTCAGGTCACATCTTTGTCTTCGTCCGCTTTGGCGGACTCAGCCAAAGCCAAGACCCGACGGAACAGAGTACGACGCGAGGGCGGCTATAAATATTTTGTACCACACTCCGCCACGCCTGCCCGTTGTGGTGGGGTGGACAGAGTTGCCCGAGTCTCGACATCTCTTTCTTGCATTGGGGTATTTAACATTTCATATTCTTCTCATGACAGCAGTCTGACTACGCACGATCGAAGCCGCAGAAAGAGAGGGAATTGTATGAGAAGTGACTATAGTATACAATGGGATATCAACTGGAATGAGCTTTTCCAGTGGAAGTATAAGGCTCAAGCTGTCCAGATATTTAAGTATGCGCTTTTTGTAGGATGGATATATATCGGTTATTTGCAGCTCAAAGCCCCTGCCGGGGGTGGCCTTCCGCCAATAGGCTTTATCGTCTGGTGTCTAAACCCATTGGGGTTTGCTCAACTTGTTAGCTGGGCAAGACCGGTTTCACCTATCGAAGAAACCATCGTGCGAATCAATAAACTGCTCCACACCACCAGCGCTATGCTCCAATGATTGGTAAAGATGAAGCGATGCAGATAATACGCGACTTCAGTGGACATATTATGAAATATCCGATCATGAATTGTTTCGAAAAAGACCTTCCTCATGACAGGCTGACAATTCTCACAGCTATCATTATTGTAATCGAATATGATCTGCCCGATTATGATCGGGCGGCAATTTACAGCAGTCTTGGCTATCTCATGGCAATTCTGCCGTCTGAAAGCGGATACAATAAACAGCTCGAGGAGATAATGACGCGGGACAAAATTCAGTGCCTGTTCGAGCAAGGTTACACCGCCAAAAAAATCATTGGTCTCACGTCGCTTTGCGAGCAAAGCGCATAACGACTGCCTGACCTTCTACCAGAGCATAGAGGACGTTTGCGTTATGAAATATCCGTTTATTCCGTACAGCAGTTACAAGGAATATTCTCCTCAAGAAATGAAACAACGCGCCAAGGAATTCTATGATGAAATCCGGTGTCGTAAAACAGTGCGTGAGTTTTCAGACCGAACAGTGCCGCGCGAAATAATCGAGAACTGCCTTCTGGCTGCCGGGACAGCCCCCAACGGAGCCAATCTCCAGCCTTGGCATTTTGTAGTTGTGAGTGACAAGGATATCAAATCCCATATTCGGATCGAAGCCGAAAAAGTCGAAAAGGACTTTTACGACAATAAGATTACCGATGAATGGCGGAAAATTCTTGAGCCGCTCGGAACGGACGAACACAAACCATATCTCGAGATCGCTCCCTATCTCATTATCATTTTTGAACGGAAATTCACAACTAATACCGATGGCAGCACGCTGAAAAATTATTATGTTCCGGAATCAGTCGGTATTGCCACTGGTATTTTGATAACCGCTCTTCACCATGCAGGACTTGCCACCCTGACCCATACTCCGTCGCCGATGGGCTTCTTGAACAAAATCCTCAACCGCCCGACATCGGAGCGGCCATTTCTGGTGCTTGTAGTCGGATATCCGGCAGACGGAGCAATGGTTCCTGATATCAAGAAGCACGCACTCGATGATCTGGCGACCTTCTTATAGAACAACACTGCTGTTTTTGCGGTTGCGCTCGGCTCTTAACTAGTTCATATTCAATTCGTATTGGTATTGAACCTTTGACTTTGGATGACGCCTCATGACCGAGCCAGATAACGACGAGAAGACTCGCACAGGTCAACCTATCCAAGCCGGGACAGTTGTCGGCAAATTTATCATTGTCAAAAAAATCGGATTTGGAGGTATGGGCGAAGTGTATCTCGCCGATGACAAGAGCTTGTCCCGCCGTGTCGCCCTCAAATTTTTGCCTTGGCATCTTGCAACCGATACATCGTTCACTTCGCGCTTTGCCCGTGAAGCGAAGGCTGTCGCCGCGCTCGATCATCCCAATATCGTGACCATCTATGAAGTCGGAGACTTTAATGGGCGTCCGTTTTTTGCGATGAAGTATGTCGAGGGGCGTTCCTTGCGCGTCTACGCCAAAGAAAAAAATCCCGATGTGTCTGAGATTCTTGACCTGGCCATTCATATTTGCGAGGGACTCCATGCCGCGCACAGCGCCGGAATCGTTCATAGGGATATAAAACCGGAGAATATCAGCGTTGATAAAGACGGCCGCCTCCATATTCTTGATTTTGGACTGGCCAGCCTGCAAGCAGGCGAACGCCTGACCAAGCAAGGTTCAACGCTTGGCACGGTAGGCTATATGTCTCCTGAGCAAGTACAAGGCAAGCCGGTCGATCCGCGCTCGGACATGTTTTCTTTCGGTGTTGTTCTTTATGAACTCATAACCGGCCATTCTCCGTTTAGAGGAGACAACGACGCCGCGACAATGAATAACATTCTCCATGCGATGCCGGAGTCAGTCATGGTTCACAAACCGCAGACCCCGCCGGGCATTCAGCAGATTCTCGACCGAGCCCTTGATAAAAATGTCGAAATGCGCTATCAGTCAGCCTCGGGGATGCTTGCCGATCTTAAGCGGGAGAAGCGCGAGCTTGAGGGCGGAAGCGGACAATATGCGCACCTGAGTATCAGCCGCCCGGCTTTGAAGCCGAAGAGAGGCTTTCTTATTCCGGGTACGGTTATCGCCGTAGTCATTGCCGGGGCGCTGGTGTTCAAACCGTGGAAGATTGAAATCTCACCTGACCAGACTGCCGTCGCATCGGACAATCGCCTTGCAATAATGTATTTTGATAATCTTGCCGATCCGAGTGACTCGCTTCGTCTGGGCGAGATTGCAACCAATTTGCTCATTGCCAATCTTTCGGAATCGCAGTCGCTCAAAGTCGTCTCTACCCAGCATTTGTATGACATTCTCAAACTGCTTGGCAGAGAAGGAGAGAAGTCCCTCGACCGGGCAGTCGCAACTCAGGTGGCTCAGAAGGCGGGCGCCAAGTGGATGTTGACCGGAACAATCCTGCAAATCGAGCCGGACATTGTGCTCACCACTCAATTGGTCGATGTCTCTACCGGGGGGGTACTTGAATCCCAGCGGGTATCCGGGGAGAACGGAGAGAAGATTTTTAGCGTCATCGATAAACTCTCGAAAGAAGTCAAGGACGACCAGATTCTTCCGGCTGAAATCCCGGGCAGCGCTGTGGCAATCAAGAGCGCCGATGTTACCACCAGCTCAACAGAAGCATACCGGTATTTCCTTGAGGGAAGAGAGAACGTGCAAAAGGTCTATGGATCTGAAGCGCGTCTTAGTTTCAAAAAGGCATTGGAATATGATTCTACTTTTGCAATTGCCCATCTCGGGCTTGCGGCAAACTCCAGCGGCGAAGAATCAAAGCAGGCAATCGAAAATGCCGTCAAGTATTCAGGCAAAGCGAGTCAAAAGGAAAAACTGTATATCCAAAGCCGCGCCGCGCTTATCGAGGGCAAAGAAGAAGAGTATATCAAATTGTTGCTTAAGCTTTTTGAGCAGTATCCCGATGAGAAGCATGCGCTTTTCGAACTTGCCAATTTTTATCGAGGGAAGGGGAAGACAGCCGAAGCCAAGAAATATTTCTTTAAGGTTCTTGAAATCGACCCGCTGTTCAGGACGTCCTACAATTCCCTTGCCTACACGTACGAGAGGGAAGGAAAGCCCGATAGCTCACTGTGGGCGATAAATAAATATATTGAACTCGCTCCAAATGAGGCAAACCCGTACGACACCCGGGGAGACCTGTATGCTTGGAATGGCAATCTCGATGCCGCAATTGAATCATACAAGAAGGCGGTCCAGATTAAGCCGGACTTTTACCTGTCGGTGGTAAATCTCGCACATTGCTATCTCTTTAAGCGAAACTATTCCGAAGTTGAGCGGGTTGCGCGTTCGCTTATTGCCAGCAAGGATGTCGAGATCCGAGCTAACGCAAGGACATTGTTTATTTCGATTTTGGCTTATCAGGGAAAGCTCGACAGCGCGATTGCAATGACGGATGATTGTATTGCGGCCGATCGCTTGGATGACGAGTGGGATATGGGAAAAGAATTGCGAAGAGCAAATGAAAGAATATGGAAGTATTTTATGAAAGGGAGGCTATATGCCGAACAGGGGAAATTTGAAAAGGCTTATGCTGAATTTGCTCGTGTAAAAGAAATTGCCAAGGAGAGTCCTCCCAATGCCCGCCGATTGTCAGTTGTGTTGGCATATGAAATTGGTTTTCTTGCGAAAGAAAAAAGACTGGATGAAGCAGTCCAAAAGGCCGAATATTTGAAGAAGTATATGGATTCAATCAAGTTTGAGTGGATGTCATCTTATTGGCGGGCGATGGGCTCAATTGAACGAGCCAGAAAGAATTATGCCGGGACGCTCAGATGGTTCCGCATGGCAGACAGCGCTGACTCTTATTTTCCAACTCGCGTAGACCTTGGCATGGTGTATCTTGAGGCCGGGCACTACGGTGAGGCGGTTGAGTTGCTTGAAAAGACTCTCAAGAGCTACGATCGCCTCAGATTCTTGAGCATAGTAGACAACGTCAGAGTCATATACTACCTTGGCAATGCCTACGAAGCATCCGGGTGGGATTCCAAAGCAATTGCCGCTTATGAAGAATATCTTGATATTATGAAGAATGCCGATGCCGGTATCACAGAAGTTGCCGATGCCAAGTCCCGATTGGCTCGTCTGAAGAACAAATCCTGACAGTTTTGTTCAACGACTCGTCTCTCAGTTAATGCGATGGTTTGTCTTCGTCAGACAAATCGAGAAGGTGTCGTTTATCCTGAATATCTTTGAATTCTTCTGCGCTTGCAAGCGGCGATTTAGGTTTTATCAGCGAAGGCCAACGAGTCGATAAACTTGTATTCAGACTACCATATTCCACCCACTTCTCGGGCAAATCAACTTCATCATATATAGCATCAACGGGGCACTCTCTGACACATAGCCCACAGTCGATGCACACAGCAGGATCGATCACGATAAAGTTTGGCCCTTCATGAAAACAGTCAACGGGACATACCGACACGCAATCGGTGTGCTTGCATTTGATACATGGCTCTGTAACGATATGAGTCATGCGCAGATGTATACGAAAGAATGTGCCGATTCTCAAGGCAAATCTTGAAAACGTGCGGTGTCGTGTAAATTGATCTAATAAAGAAAGGCTCAATGTGGGTTTTTCGCAGCCAGTTTCCTCATCGCACACGATTTAGAAGTATATAAATTTATTCAGGCAATAACTATTCTGCGTGAACCGGATAAGCCAGATATGGCGTATAACAATAAACGAAAAGGGACAGCAGGAGGGGCATCCTTTACATCAATAACAAAATGGCATGGATCTGACCGATTATGTATTGGTCAGAAATGTTCATGCCATCGACTCTGTAATGAATTGATCATGGTCAATTTATTGTTCTCATCAAATTCTCTATGGAAGGAGTCGGGGGATTTGCATCGTTTGTAGAGGGGGCTTTTTGGCATTAAACAGATTTTCGCGTTGTCCTTTGACACAGAGTTGTTCACTTTTACAAAGGGAGACTAATAATGGAAGAAGACAAAACGCTGGCTTCGCCGGCACAGAATGATAATCAGGCACTGCAGTTCCTCGCGGAACTAAGCAAGCCTGTTGTTCGCCGCAGATTCCTTACCTGGTCAGGAATTACTATCGCCGTAGCGGCAACGGCCGGTTGCGGCGGTGACGACAAGGGAACTGACCCCCCCCCGCAGCCTACAGGGGATACTGGTGTGCTAAACTTTGCCTACGCCCTTGAACAGCTTGAAGCGGCATACTATACTCAAGTAGTTTCCTCATTCTATGCTGGAGCTACAGCTCAAGAGATGCAGGTACTGACTGATCTCCGCGATCACGAGATCATTCATAGGGATTTCCTGAAAGCCGCGCTGGGCGACAAAGCGATCGGAACGCTCGATGTCACTTTTGAAGATGTTAACTTTGCATCGCGCACAAGCGTACTTGAAACAGCGAGAACTTTCGAAGATTTGGGCGTCTCGGCATACAATGGCTCGGGCGACCAAATAACCGATCCGAATAATCTGCTCCTTGCGGGGAAGATAGTTTCAGTCGAGGCACGCCATGCATCGGTCATCAGAGATCTTTTGGCTCCAAGAACAGCCGCTTTTGCCGGAGACGATGTCGTCAATGCGGGCGGACTTGATGTTAAACGCGAGGTGGCTGAAGTCCTGCCTTTAGTTGACCCATTCGTAGTTACCCCACTCGACGGCAATATATTTAGATAGAAATAAAAGGAGACAGTTACTATGGAAAATTCGAATATAGTTGATAATCCGCACAGCGACTCAAACGCTTCGTGTGATACCTCGCGGCGGTATGCGGTTAAAAAGAGTCTTGCGCTGGTTGGAGCGGGACTTGCCCTGACGGCCCTCCCTCTCGGAATGGGCAAGTTCAGCAGAAAAGCGTTTGCCCAGACTGGGCTGACTCAGCAGGTAATTGACGTGCTGAATTTCGCGCTGACGCTTGAGTTTCTTGAAAATGAATTTTATAACATTGGACTTGCAACGGCAGGATTAATACCCGCCGCTGACCGGCCAGTGTTTATGCAAATCAGCAAACACGAAACTGCTCACGTTGCATTGCTTCAAAGTACTCTTGGTGGACAAGCTATTTCGAAGCCAACATTTGATTTTACCGCTGGTGGAACGCTAACTCCCTTCACTGACTATAACACCTTCCGGGTTCTCTCTCAAGCTTTTGAAGATACGGGAGTACGGGCATATAAGGGCCAGGCGGGAAATCTTATTGGAAATAAACCTATCCTGACGGTCGCGCTTCAGATTCATTCAGTTGAAGCACGCCACGCTGCTGAAGTACGTCGTTTCCGCGGTCTCAAAGGCTGGATCACCGGAAATCAGAACGATGTTCCTACAATAAACGCAGTGTACGCAGGTGAAGAGAACAGGACTCAAGCCGGAGTGGAACTCCCGAATACGTCTGCGGCGAGTGAAGCCTTCGATGAGCCGCTGACCCGCGCGCAGGTCATGGCAATCGCGGATCCGTTTATTGTCTCTTAGGCAGTTAGATCCGTCATTGTCGTAGAGTTTAACTCTTATTATAATTGTTTTTTGTTTGTTATTTCCCGCAGTCTGATCTCGCCAAGAGGTGTGTGCTTCTTGACGGTCAGGCTGTGGGAAAATTCACGAGCGAAATCTTTCTGAAATCGCCAATTGACTGCCGCAACAATAGCCATAGCTATGCAAGCGCCAAGTGTTGCCAGTCCCATATCTTTGTGAGCATCCCAAATATCCCCCTGAGTGCCGAGGTACGCCTGACCGAGGTCTCCGCCGAATAACACGGCTATTCCCCACTCCACAATTTCATACAACATCGAAAGTGACATAACCAACTCAATCGGGAAGTAGTAGCTCCAAGCCCCTTTTGTTTCGGCTACTCGTACAAAAAGTTCGCGCACCGGATAGACCATCAGCAACCCAAACAGAAAATGAACGAGCCGATCAAAGTGATTCCGGGTGAATCCAAATAGGCCGTTGAGTGAAAATCCGAGCATTTCTGTCCATTGTTCATACGGGACCTCGGCATAGGTGTAGTGCGAGCCTACTGTGTGAAGCGACAAAAAAACAAAAATGACGCCATAGGAGAGATTGCTGAATCGAAAACTTTCTTTGGTGAGTATAAGCAGCGGGAGAAAGAGAAACGTGAGTATATTCTCCAACAGCCAATCTGAAAAATGCCAAGGCTCCACAGCCCAGACAAGCCACCATACGGCAAAGAGAAATAATAATCGGGTACGAAACTCGAGGCCAACTCCTTTTTCCACTCTTTTCATAAGGTAATTTATCGCCACTCAATAATAATGGCAAGTGGGGATGGAGAGGAAACAAGGGGTTTGGCTTTTATGGCCGGAAACCAAAGAAGTCTGCAGAGAGCGAAAAACAGAGGCTCCAATAGTGCAAGAGGGTTCAGGTTTTTTACGGTAGGAAGCTTCAAGGCTGGAAATTAGATACTATGCAATTCAATGACTTAAAGGATATTTGTGAAGTTACAGTTGATCGGCACAGAGGTTGCTCAAAGGGGCATTGAGTGAAAGAGACCTTGTAGCGGTTGAGAGGAAGGATTTGTTATGATTAAAGAATTTGTTGTTTGTGATTCCTGCACGAAAGTGATTGCCAGCCCCGAAGACGGCTTTGTTGTCAAGGGTAATATCTATGCCGCCGACCATGGCGAAAATCCCGACAGATTAGTGGGAGATAATTTCCCTCGAAGCCGCACATTCGCAGTGCGACTGGATGAGATCGGAGAGACCGGGATATGCAGGCCATGTCTGATGAAAGCCCTCGGCCTTAACGCTGGCGCAGTCAATACCCGCGTTGAAAAACTGATGACTCAATCGGCCTGACTTTTTTAATATAGATTTTTTCAAGTCTTCAAACCAGAAAACGCCATCTCGTACGAGATGGCGTTTTTGATTGGGTGTAGCGCTTTCTGTCAGATTATGCGGACCATCAAAGAAGAACTGATGTGGTTGCGGGAGCGGAGTTCGCCGCATGAAGTGGCAACGGCCATATCGGGCTGGATTGAAAGGTACAATAACAGCTACCTGCATTCGACGCTGAAGTCTACAACGCCGAACCAAGCTGATTTGAAGAGTGTCTCATTGCCTTGGTTCTAGTGGTCTAGGCGTAGTTCGGGTCCGGTTCATGCCACGGAGTGATAGTGGCTTCAGTTACAGTAATAAGTTCGATAGGCTTTGATAGGCTTTAGAGAAAACCCATTCCGTCGCCCCCCTACTTTTTCAAGCCGTCTATTTTTGAGGCAAGGATAAAATCGTTTTGGTGCAGGCCGCCAATAGCATGCGTCCAAATTGTGAAATCGACTTTATTATAATGCACGCAAAAATCGGGATGGTGGCCTTGCGATTCGGCCAACTCTTCGACTTGGCGTAAAAACGCCATCGCCGCCCGAAAATCTTTGAACGAAAACCGCTTTTCAAGCGTGTTGAATTGTTTGTCGTTTTGGCTCTGTTCAATAACCCTCCAGTTGTCGACCTCGCCCAGCATCTTTGTGATTTCTTCGTCTGTAAGTTTCGGCGCGCCCTGTTTACAGGGGATGCAGCTTTTTGATTCCAGTGGTTCTGGCATATTTTATTCTCCCATCGATTACTCACTCTTGATCTGAAATTACGTTAATTTATGCTGTCATGCACGATTTTATCGAAATTCCCTATTTATTGTAATATAGTAACAGAAAAAAGGCCGGGTAAATCAAGACTCAAGAATCATTGCCAAACGATAAAAAATTGATATATTCACAGGATATAGTGAAAGCGGCGAACCCGCCGCGCGGTTTGAAAGAGAAAGATTTTAAAGGAGTACGAATATGCAATTTGCCCAACCTTCAATGTATGACCGGGACGCAGTCACATTTATGTGGAAAGAACTTGAAGCGGTCGGCGTCCGACCGCTTCAAAACGCACAAGACGTCGATGACCTCTTGAAGAATAATAAAGGGACCGCGCTGGTAGTGGTCAATTCCGTTTGCGGCTGTGCCGCTGGACACGCACGCCCCGGTGTCGCGCTTGCGCTTCAGAATACCGTCATTCCTGATCAGTCAGCGACTGTTTTTGCTGGTGTTGATGTCGAAGCCGTGCAGAAGGCTCGGGATTATATGACCGGTATGCCGCCATCGTCGCCATCGGTCACGCTTTTCAAAGACGGCAAGCTGGTATTTATGCTTGAGCGCAAAGATATCGAAGGCTCAACGGCGACCGATGTCTCAGCTAAACTAAAGAAGGCTTTTGATGCCCACTGCACAAAGGCTGGCCCATCGGTTTCGGCTGAGACTGTTCAGCAGGTGTTTGGTTCTGGAGTCATGCCGAAATGCGGCACTGATTATACGTCGAAATTGTAGACTTGGTCCTCCGAGTTGTCAGGAAAATAAAAAGGCCATCTGTTCAGATGGCCTTTTCTTATATCGATATGAATGTGGCTTTACATTCTGACTACTTGTCTTTCTTCTTGTCATTGCCTTTGTTGTTTTTGCCTTTATCAGAATCAATGCTGGCCGATTGTTTTTTTGACTGCCCTTTATTTGCTTTTACTTCGCCGTTTATCAGGACAAATGTTTTGCCCTTCTCGCGCATTTCTATAACCTGATCGGGGGAACAGCCGTAATGATCTGAGATAAATCGCAGATTCACAAAATTCACAATCTCGGAATCAGTCAGTTCTATCTTTTTCCATTCAGATTTCTTTTTATTTTTGTAAAGCCCATACGCCTTGCCATAGGGCGGTCCCGGCTCAACGACCACGGGAACATAAAAAACATCGGCGCCGACATTGTACTGTTTGGCAATGGCCATCCAGGACATGCCGTTTAATCGAAGGCTTATCAGCAGTTCAGGCGCCACCGAGGTCTTCCGAGCAAGGAAGAATACGACCGGAAGCTCTTCGTCCGGGATTTTCTTTTCGCGGACTATGATGACTTCTTTCTCTGGGACATTGTAGTGGCTCCCAATAGCGAGATAAAAGCTCTTCTGGCCATCACTGTTGACTGATAGTCCAACATTGACATCGGCGCTGGCCGATCCGACAGTCATTGCAGAAAGCAAGACCGTTAAGCCCATTGCAGAACATAGATTTCTCATCGGATAACCTCCGTTTTGTTGTTATGAAAGATTCATTGATGTTTTAGAGACTGTAAATGCATGGCGGTTAACTTTGCTGGCATTTCCTCTTCTCAATACGATTATCGGCAGTAAAGGATTCGATTATTTGCCATTTTTCTCCTTATTCTTTTAATGATCAAATACTATACAAACGCGTGTATATATGGGAAATACAGGAGTTTAACTATTGATAGCGGGGGCTTTGTAAGGCTATATTCTTCGGAGTATGTCAACGGAAACGTCGAAATTGTGTAATAGTGGTCTAAATTGAAGGAGGTCTGGCTCGTCTTTCTCGGCGGGGGGCTTGGATCGGCTGCCCGGTTTCTCATAGCAAGTGCAGTTCAGAGAAATGGCGCTGTGCAGTTTCCTTATGGCACGATCGCGGTAAATGTTGCGGGCTGCTTTTTGATTGGTTTCTTGATGGCTTTAGTCACGCATCGATTTATTGCGAATTCGGATCTACGATTGTTTGTGACTATTGGAATTCTTGGCGGATTCACAACCTTCTCATCGTTTACCCTCGAGACTCTTGAACTCTTCCGCGCTGGACATACAACAGGGGCGATTGCAAATATATTCCTTACAGTGATCGTATGTCTGACCGCGACATGGCTGGGCGCTATTATTGGCGAACAAGTGTGACATATTAATTGAAGAATCGTCATGACACACCGCAAGCGGTGTGGTACCTGCATCAAAGACGAACATGAGATTGCCGCGACATGTTAAGAAGCATGTCCCGCAATGAAGGAGAGGGGACACGTGCCGCCAGGCGTTTCTGCCTGACGGTCTTGTGATTTGCGGGTTCGAGGATCCGCCGCTCCAGAGCCTGCCAAGACAAGAGGCGAAAAAATCTCGTTGCACAGTATTGACATCTCATTGAAACCTCTTATAATCAATTATACCTGACCGGGCGTTTCGCGCCGACTCGTGCTTCATCCGGTCATCGGCATACAAAGAGATCTATCGGTCAAGGCTGATCGAATATGCAGGCAGAGCATCGACGCAGGAGGAAAATATGTATTTGCATCGGACAGTGCTTTTGTCAGCGCTCACTTCTGTCATTTGGATATGTGCCTCAGCACGCGTCTCCGCCCAGGATGAAGGACAGCCTGACTCAATCCTCTTTGTGATAACCAAACCGACCGCCAATGATGCCAGCCCGCGCATGATCGCCGAGCTGTACTTCTACACTGATTCGCAATATATCGTGGCGGCAACTGTCGGGTTCAAGTGGATCTATGAGAACGCGGTGATGACTTCAGCCGATGTGTCACCCCAGGCGAAGGCCTCATTTAGCTTCATACATCAGGTATTCGCAAGCAACAGTATTGACACCACAAATCTCTACGATCTCTTTCAGTTCGGCGGGGTGCGGATGAGCGGTGACGGATTGGCTCCGTCTCCGGAGAGACAATTGATAGCCACCTTCCGCTGGGATCTTCCCGGCTGGAAAGTCAACGATGTCATGTTTATCGACACTTCGGAATTCAACGCCGGTACCCTCATTCGATTTGTAGCGTCGGGCAATGCCATTTATGTCCCGACGTGGGAGGGGAAAGTAGTCATTCGTGATATCAATGCCCCGTGCTGTTTTGAGCGGCGGGGAAATGTCGATTGCGACGGCGCCCATGTAACGGATATTTCTGACCTCGCATCGCTTATTGACCAGCTCTTTGTCTCAAACAGCCCTCCCTGCTGTCCGGCAGAGAGCGATCTTGATGGAAGCGGCGTGATTGATATCACCGATGTTCTGACACTGATTGACTATTTGTTTCAGACTCTGAAGCCGCCGGCGGCCTGCGAGTAGGGGGACCGAACTTTACCCTGTGGATTCATTTATCTTGACTTCTCGTAGACTCAGTTTTATTTATAAGCCTAACACCTTAATTTCATGAGGAAACAGTATGCGAAATGTGCAAAATGTAATTGGAAGTCTTTTGGCGCTTGTCATATTGACAAGTTGTTCCAAGAACGAAAATCAGGCTCAGACGAACACTCAGACAACTCATTCGGCAACAACCGATACCGCTCATACCGGACCGGCGCACATAATGTTGACAGCCGCAGAGTTTCAGTGGGGTGACGGTCCCAATTCACTTCCGCCGGGATCGAAAAGGGCTGTTCTCGAAGGGGATCCGAGCAAAGTAGGTCCGTTCACTATGCGTGTAATCCTTCCCGCCGGTTGGCTGATACGTCCGCACAGTCATCCCGAGGCTGAACATGTCACAGTCATATCTGGCAATTTCGCGATGGGTACTGGCGATGTTTGGGATTCCACCTCCCTCAAAGATTTACTGCCCGGTGGTTATGCCGTAATGGCAAAGGGCTCAACTCACTTTGCCCTGGCGCGCGAGGATTGTGTGATTCAACTCCACGGAGTCGGGCCATGGGGAATAATGTATGTGAATCCCGCCGACGACCCGAGGAATAAAATGAGTCAGAAGCTATAAGCGGGATCAGAAATATTTAGTCTGTATGCAAGCCGTCTGATGGAGAAATCAGGCGGCTTTGTTGTTGGCGGGGGGGATGGCGAAAAAGTACGGCTCGTACTCATAAGCGGTTGATATGTTAGTTATCAATAATTTTTGTTTTATTATTCATAGCTATTATCGGGATTCGCGTTAATGAAAATTCCGCATAATTTCGCCAGTACAGCCACTTTTTTATTCTAATTGTGACAGACCGATAAATCTTTGCTAAGCCGAACCTTAAAGAAGGGTTATGGGAGCCCGGTACTTCAACACGAACAAGAAACCAGAATGTAGAAGGCCTTGTCTTGATTACCAATGAGGGATTTACATTTCCATATGAATGGCCTTCAAGGAACGCTCTCAATGTATGTTCAGACTCGAACACATCTACATACTCTCCATACATGATATTTTTCTTATTTTCTTGTGAAAATGAAACAACTTCTTCATTCAAGTTTACTTTGACTCCTGTTGCGATAGACACTCAACTCGAATTGGATACAAAAACAAGGATGCATAGATGCGCCGGATATAAGAACATGACCCTCCCCCGATTTAGTGGACACAGAGAAAGGATAGTGTTATGATCAAGGACGGAGGAGTTTTAGTTATGAGTTCACAGGTGAAACGGCGGAGTTTTGATCGTGGCTATAAGGAGGCTGCGGTTCGGCTGGCGGTTGATGAGCGTCGTGGTGTGGCGGCCGTAGCTCGCGAGCTGGGGATCAGCGCCAATCTGCTTCACCGCTGGAAAGAGCAGTTGTGTGTCGATGGTGAGGCGGCCTTTCCCGGGAAAGGTCATTTGTCTCCGGATCAGGATGAACTGCGTCGATTGCGTCGGCAGTTAGCCGATGACCAAAGGGAATGG